>JAADIZ010000167.1:11261-12174 GCA_013151055.1 Campylobacterota bacterium | reverse complement strand
AAGGACCAGATTTTCCAACTAGAGGTATCATTTTTGGTAAAAAAGGGATATTAGATGCCTATAAGACAGGTCGTGGACGAATTAAAATACGGGCAAAAGTTCATATAGAGAAGAAAGGTAATAAAGATATCATTATCATTGATGAATTGCCATACCAAGCAAATAAATCAAGACTAATAGAGCAAATTGTAGCACTTGTTAAAGACAGACAAGTAGAAGGCATTAGTGAGATAAGAGATGAGAGTGATAGAGATGGGATTAGAGTTGTTATAGAGTTAAAACGAGATGCCATGAGTGAGATAGTGCTAAATAATCTTTATAAATCTACAAATCTTGAAGTTACTTTTGGTGTTATATTGCTAGCAATTGAAAATAAAGAGCCTAAAGTATTTACTCTGATAGAATTGTTGCAACTATTTTTAAAGCATAGAAAAACTGTGATTATCAGAAGAACTATATTTGAGATGGAAAAAGCAAAAGCTAGAGCACATATTTTAGAAGGTTTGAAAATTGCACTTGATAATATAGATGATGTTATTAAATTGATAAAAGCTAGTGCAGATGCAAAAGAGGCAAAAGCTGGTTTAGTCGCCTCATTTGGCTTGAGCGAAATTCAAGCAAGTGCTATATTAGACATGAAACTTCAAAGACTTACAGGGCTTGAGCGAGAAAAAATAGACAATGAATTAGCAGCACTTTTGAAAGAGATAGAGAGATTAAATACTATCCTTAAGAGTGAGAATATTTTGAATATTTTGATTAAAACAGAGTTGTTAGAGATAAAAGATAAATTCAAATCAACTCGTATAACGGAAATTGAAGATAATTATGATGATATAGATATAGAAGATTTGATTCCAAATGAGCCAATGGTAGTAACTATCACTCATAGAGGTTACATCAAAAGAGTTCC
>JAADIZ010000167.1:0-11220 GCA_013151055.1 Campylobacterota bacterium | reverse complement strand
GGCAAAACAGCACTTACCACTTATGATGATGATTTTATAGAAAACTTTTTTGTATCAAACACACATGATACTTTGATGTTTGTTACAGACAAAGGTCAGCTGTACTGGTTAAAAGTTTATAGAATTCCAGAGGGAAGTAGAACTGCAAAAGGGAAGGCAGTAGTAAATCTTATCCAGTTGAGACCTGATGAAAAGATAATGGAAATAATTCCTACAACAGACTTTAATGAAGATAAATCTCTAGTATTCTTTACTAGAAATGGTATCGTAAAAAGAACAAAACTTGCTGAATTCAAAAACATAAGATCAGTCGGTGTTAGAGCTATAACACTAGATGATACAGATGAACTCGTAACTGCTAAGATAGCAACTGATGGTGTTCAAAACCTCTTTATCGTTACTAAAAAAGGTATGTGTATAAGATTTGATATAAATGACACAAGAGAGCTAGGCAGAACAGCAAGAGGTGTTACAGGTATAAGATTTAAAGAAAAAGGCGATGAGGTTGTTGGAGCTACTGTTATTTTCAACGAAGATGAAGAGCTTTTAACAGTAAGTGAAAAAGGTATTGGTAAGAGAACAACAGCACAAGAGTATAGACTTCAAAAGAGGGGTGGAAAGGGTGTGATTGCCATGAAATTAACTCCTAGAACAAAAGATTTGGTGGGAGTTGTCATAGTTGATGAAAACAAAGACTTGATGGCATTAGGTAGCAGTGGAAAGATGATAAGAGTTGACATGCAAACTATCAGAAAAGCTGGAAGAAATACAAGTGGTGTTAAAGTTGTAAGTGTTTCGGGCGATGATATAGTTGCAAGCGTCGCAAGATGCCCTAAAAAAGAGCCAGAAGATATAGATGTTTTAAACGAAGAGAGTATTTTGGAATAGGAGTTGCTTATATTCTAAAAAATTATCATAAAGGTATGCTATGAGTAAGTTTATAGTTTTAGTTGTTTCTAGTGTTGGTGCCTTAATTTTGTTTTCTGGATGCAATGGTATGTATAACAATCCAGCACCTAAAACAAAAATTATCAGGCAAGTTGTAATTCAAAAAGTTAGCGATAAGCAAATCGCAAAAGTTATAAGAGATGAAAGACTTGACCAAATTAAAAGTATGCCAGAAAAAGAGTTTGTCGTTTATGGAGAGGGTATAGCTCCTATGAATACAATTTCTCCTGCTCAAGCAATTGCTTTAGCAAAAAGAGCGGCTGTGACAGATGCTTATCGTCAACTTGGCGAAAAACTTTTTGGTATAAGAGTTAATGCAAAAGAGACAGTCAAAGATGCGGCTCTTAAAGATTCTCGCATAGTCACTCAAGTAAATGGCTTGATAAAAAATGCAAATGTAACTGAAAATACATACAAAGATGGATTATATACTGTTAGAATGGAATTAAAAATGAGCGGAACTAGGTGGAAAGAAATCTTCTCTTATTAATTGTATTATTAAATGGCTTAATAGCAAGTGACACTTTTTGGTTTTCATACAGAAGTGTCACTTCAAATAATGCCTTGATATATGAAGAAAAAAATATAGCTCCAGTGATAGTGCCGTATATTGGTGTCGTAACTTCAGTGTGCAAGGTGAAAATTTCATCAAAAAAGTATGATTCTACTTTATCAAAACTTAACTCTAATTTCCTAAATATTCTTCCTTGTTTTTATGGTGTTGGCTCAAAAGTAACATCACAAAGTATCTCTACGCTAAAATCCTTGAGCGACACGGTCGAGCTTATAATAATTCCTACTAGATTTATAGTAGATTTTAAAGATGATTTTGCTAATATATCTATCCTAAAATAACATAGAATCGGAAATATTATGCAAATAGTTATCGTAGAAGACGATATAAATATGAGAAAATCACTTGAATTTGCCTTAAAAGAGTATGACGAATTCAAAGTTGTCTGTTATAAAAATGCTATTGAAGCTCTAAAAAAGATAGATGACAGTGTCGATTTAATCATAACTGATATAAATATGCCAGGCATGGATGGTATAGAATTTATACAAAAATTGGACAATAAATTTGATATTATCGTTATCACAGGAAATGCAACTCTAAATCGAGCGATAGAGTCAGTAAGGTTGGGTGTAAAAGATTTTTTAACTAAGCCATTTGAGATAGATACTTTAGTAAATGCTATAAAAAGAAATGTAAAAATTCGAGCAAAAGTGTCTAAAAAAACCGAAAATAGAAAAACCGAAAATAAAGATTTTTTAGGTACTTCAGAAGAGCTTGAAAAAGCACTATCTCTAGCAAAAAAAGCTGCTAGAACTGATGCTAGCGTTTTACTGTTAGGTCAAAGTGGGGTAGGAAAAGAGTTATTTGCAAATTATATACACCAAAACTCTACTAGAGCTAAAAATGATTTTGTAGCAATTAATATGGCAGCAATTCCAGAAAATTTACTTGAGAGTGAACTGTTTGGTTATGTAAAAGGGGCTTTTACGGATGCAATAAATGATAAAAAAGGATATTTTGAGTTAGCAAATAAAGGGACTATTTTTTTAGATGAGATTGCTGAAATGTCTGTGGCACTCCAAAGTAAACTTTTGCGAGTACTACAAGAAAGAGTAGTGTATAGAGTTGGTGGAGTTAAGCCAATACATGTAGATGTTAGGATAATTTCCGCAACAAATGCAGATATACAAGAAGCCATAAGAGAGGGAAAATTTAGACAAGATTTGTACTTTAGGCTAAATACAATTCCACTCAAAATTGCACCACTAAAATATAGAAAAAATGAAATTTTACAAATTGCTGAAAAAACTCTTGAAGATGTTGGAAATAAATATAATTTGCCTCATAGGGTTTTTTCAAAAAAAGCTTGTGAGGCAATGCTAAACTATGACTGGCCTGGAAATATAAGAGAATTGATTTCAGTGGTTCAAAGAGCCGCAATTTTAAGCGACAATGAAGAGATAAGCGAAGAAGATTTGTTTCTAGATAGTAGGATTAGTAGTGAAAATAATATAAACAATATGGAAAAAGAGTTAATGCAAGAGGTGCTTCAAAGTGTGAGTTTTGACATAAATGAAGCGAGTAAGATACTAGGCATGAATAAAAATGCCATCAATAGCAAAATCAATAAATACAATATAGAGGTAAAGAAATGAGAAAATATAATGTAGCAATAGTAGGTGCTACAGGAGCAGTTGGCGAAGAGTTGTGTAGAGTTTTAGAAGATTTTAATTTTCCAGTAGGAAATCTTTTTCCACTTGCGAGTGCAAAAAGTGTTGGGATGGATGTTGAATTTAAAAGAAAAATTTATAAAGTTTTAGAGTTAACTCAGGATATTTTTGAAGACAAAGAGATAGATATTGCATTCTTCAGTGCAGGTGGAAGTGTTTCAGCAAAATTTGCTCCATTTGCAGCTGAAGCTGGAGCCGTAGTTATAGATAATACAAGTCATTTTAGAATGTATAATGATGTTCCACTAGTTGTGCCTGAATGCAATGCGCAAGATATTGTTACTTGGAGAAATAGAGGAATTATCGCAAATCCAAACTGTTCAACTATACAAATGGTACAAGTTTTAAAACCACTTGATGATGCATTTGATATCAAAAGAGTTGATGTTAGTACTTATCAAGCAGTAAGTGGTGCTGGAAAAGAAGGTATGAAAGAGCTTGTAACTCAAATGCAAGATTTTTTTGCTTTTAAGCTAGATGATAGCAAAGTAGAAAAATTTCAACATCGAATTGCACTAAATGTTATACCTCATATTGATGTTTTTGGTGATAATGATTATACAAAAGAAGAGATGAAAATGGTAAATGAAACAAGAAAGATACTTCATAAAGACATAGAAGTTAGTGCTACTTGTGTTAGAGTGCCGATACTAAGAAGTCATAGTGAAGATATTACCATTCATTTTAACAATCCAGTAGATGCTAATAAAGCAAGAGAGATTTTAAAAAATTCACCAAGTATAGTAGTAGCAGATGAGCCTAGTAAAAATGAGTATCCAATGCCAATAATTTCAACCGATAAAGATGAAACATATGTTGGAAGAATTAGAAAAGATATCTACCAAGACAATATATTGCATCTTTGGTGTTGTGCAGACCAAATTCGAGTAGGGGCTGCGACAAATGCAGTGAGAATTGCACAAAAATGGATAGAGATAGAAGGCTAAAAGAGAGTATTTTTTAAGAAAGGTAGGAAAACATTGATGGATAAAATTTTTATAGATGCATGTAAGGGAAAGAAAACACCATATACTCCTGTGTGGATGATGAGACAAGCTGGTCGTTATTTACCGCAATATATGGAAGTGAGAAAAGAAGCTGGGGATTTTTTATCTCTATGCAAAGACCCACAAAAGGCTTGTGAAGTTTCACTTCAGCCAGTCGATATCGTAGGTGTTGATGCATCTATCATGTTCAGTGATATTTTGGTGGTTCCACTTGAAATGGGAATGGAGTTAAAGTTTGTAAAAGGGGAGGGACCAGTTTTCTCAAATCCAATTACATGCATAGAAGATGTAGATAAATTGGATATTCAAAAAGCAGCAACAGAGCTAAAATATGTATATGATACTATTAAGTTGATAAGAGGCAAACTAGCAGCCGACAAAGCACTCATCGGTTTTTGTGGAGCTCCTTGGACATTAGCAACTTATATGATAGAAGGAAGTGGAACAAAAACCTATGCAAAGGTGAAGAAGCTTATTTATACGCAACCAGAGCTCATGCACGCTCTTTTGCAAAAAGTGACTGAAGCTTTAAAACTTTATATGAAAAATCAAATAAAAAGTGGCATTGATGTAGCGATGGTATTTGACTCATGGGCTGCTGCACTTGAACAGAGTGCTTATTTTGAGTTTAGTTGGCATTATATAAAAGAGTTGGTTAGTTTTTTAAAGAGTAATTATCCTGATACTCCTATCATTGTTTTCCCAAAAGGAATTAGCGGATATTTGGATAAAATTGATGGTGACTTTGATGTTTTTGGAGTAGATTGGTCAACGCCAATTGAGCTAGCTAAAGAAAAATTAGGCGATAAATATGTACTTCAAGGAAATATGGAGCCAACAAGACTATATAGCAAGAAAGCTATCGATGAAGGCATTGATAAAGTGATAAAAGTGATGAAAAATGAAAGACATATTTTCAATCTAGGTCATGGAATTTTGCCAGATGTTCCAGTAGAGAATGCGAGATATTTTATAAAAACTGTACAAGAAAAAACTAAAAATCTATGAGTGAAGTGATTTTTGGTCCAGTCAATTCTAGAAGGTTTGGAAAATCTTTAGGAATTGATCTCTCGCCAGCGTTAAAACAGTGTAACTTTGATTGTGTTTATTGTGAGCTAAAAGGTGCAAAACCCGTAAATAAAATGCAAGAAATTGTTTCTGTACAAAAAGTTATAGACTCACTTAAGAGTGCTTTAATCAAACATAATGATATAGATGTAATTACGCTTACTGCAAATGGCGAGCCAACTTTGTATCCATATCTTGATGAGCTAGTGCGAGAAATAAATAAAATAAAACAAAACTATAAGCTGTTGATTTTAAGCAATGGGGCAAGTATAGTAGATGTAAATATTCAAAAAACATTAGCAAATATAGATATAGTCAAGTTATCACTTGATTGTGCAAGTGCAAAATGTTTTAAAAAAATTGATAGACCTTATAATGATATAAATATTGACAATATCATAGATTCCATGAAAAAATTCTCTAAATACTATAAAGGTTCTTTGATTATAGAAGTTTTAGTAGTTGAGGGTATCAATGACAAAGATGAAGAGTTTGAAAAATTAAATCTTGTTTTAAATGATATAAAACCAATTAGAGTAGATATAAGCACAATTGATAGACCACCAGCTTACAAGGTAAAACAAGTGAGCATGGAACGGCTAGAAGAGCTCTCTTACAAGATAAAATCTTTATGTGTAAGTGTAGCATATAGAAAAGATTATAAGGGCATAAAAAACAGTTTTAATAAAGATGAAATTTTAAATCTAATTTCAAAAAGACCTCAGAGTATCGATGATATTAACATGAGCTTTGATGATGAAACTAAGGTTAGATTTAAAAAAATACTTGAAGAAAAAAAGATAGTTGAAAATAAAATTGCAGGAATAAGATTTTATACTACAGCTGAGTGATTTTACCACTCAGCTGTAGATTGTTTTTAAGCAAATACTTTTTCTTTTTTTACTTTTTCTTTTTGAATCATATAGACACTAAGATATAAAGCTGTTCCTATTATATATGAAACATAATGAGATGGAAGGTCTAAGTGTGTAGCCATCAATTTAGGTAACATCATAAAAGGAATCAGTGTTAGAAGTAATAATCTCTCAATAATATTTACCTTCGTAAGCATAAAACCTTGCGTGGCAGAAGTAAAAGCAAACATGCCAGCAACTGCTCCCACAAAGATGATTAATATCTCCAGTGGATTGGATATCCATACCCACTTAGATGAGTCATTTGGATCTGTTGGATCAACACTCTGGATCATTAAAAGGTTATTATTGAAAAAGAACATAAAAGGTAATATTGCAGTTCTTATATCATAGAAAAATCCTTGAAGTCCCGTCTTGATTGGGTCTGCCTTGGCAATTCCAGCTGCGGCATATGCCGCCAAACCCACAGGAGGCGTATCATCCGCTAAAATACCAAAATAAAACACAAACATGTGTGCCGCTATCATAGGTATAATATAGCCATTTTGATATGCTAGTTCCATTATAACTGGAGCTGTCAATGAAGCCATAACGATATAGTTTGCAGTCGTAGGAAGTCCCATACCAAGTATCAATGATGTGATAGCAGTAAAGAGAAGTACCAATATAATGTATCCGTGTGAAAGCTGATCAATTACATCAGATAAAATAAGTCCAATACCTGTTAGTGTAACAGAGCCAACAATTATACCAGCAACACCAGTTGCTATTGCTATTGGAACCATATTCTTAGCACCATTTACCATGCCCCATCCAATATCTGAAAACCCTAGTATAAAAGTCTCTTTGGTAAGTTTCTCTCTCTTTAAGATTGCTGCTATTGGTCTTTGTGTTATCATAATCAACATCATAAACATTATAGCATTAAATGCTGCACTTTGAGCAGAATGCCTGAGTATGATAAGAGTGTACATCAAAAAGAAAATAGGTATGAGGTAGTGAATACCTCTTATAAATATAGGCCAAGCTTTTCCTAGTTTATCAGGATCTTCACCTTTCAGCCCTTGTTTTTTTGCTTCTAAATGAACAATATAAAAAAGAGCGAAATAACTCGTAAATGCAGGAACAAACGCAGCAAATACAATTTCCGTATAGCTAAGCCCTAAGAACTCTGCCATAATAAATGCGGCGGCTCCCATGATAGGTGGCATCAGCTGACCATTTACTGAAGCAGCAACTTCGACTGCACCAGCTTTATAAGCTGGAAAACCTAGTCTTTTCATTAGCGGAATCGTGAAAGTTCCTGTTGTTACTGTATTTGCAATAGATGAGCCAGATATAATTCCCATCAAGCCAGAAGCTGCAACTGAAGCTTTCGCAGGTCCACCATCGTATTTTCCAAGTAGTGTATATGCAAGATTTATAAAGTATTCACCTGCACCTGCACGGTCCAACAAGGAGCCAAAAAGCACAAATAAAAATACATAACTTGCACTGACACCCAAAGGTACACCAAAAATTCCCTCAGTAGTTAAAACCATTTGTCCCATTAGTTTGCTAACGCTTGCTCCTTTATGAGCGATAAGGTCAGGCATATAAGGACCGAAAATATCATAGATGATAAATATCATAGATATAATGGGCAGAGGAAGACCCATTACCCGTCTAGCACCTTCTAGTATGATGATACAAACCATTACGCCTACTATTACATCAGTTCGTGTCCATGCACCTGAACGCATAGCTAGATTTGTATATTCGTACCATTTATATAGCACAACAACAACACCTACAATTGCAAATGCAAAGTCGTACCAAGTTATTTTTTTTCTAAGATTTGCAGTTTTAATTATAGGATAAATGGTATATGCTAATATTACAGCAAACGCCAAGTGCCCAGCTCTTGCAAAAACACTATTGATAGGATGTATAACAATATACATTTGATATGTTGACCAAGTAAATGCAATAACTGCTATAAACCAATATTGCCATGAGTTATCTGGAAATACCCTTTGCCCTTCTAATTCACTTATAAGATTTTCTTCATCTTTGATATCTTCAGGATGTGGCGGAACTTCTTCTTTTATATTAGATAAATTATCTAATGCCTCTTCATTATCTTTTTCTATTTCCTCAAGATACTCTTTGTCCATCTGGGTATGTTTTTTCAAGCTATTCCTCCTAGTTGTCAGGGTATTTTTTAACATTAAAAAAGATGAAGCCCTAAAAATAGGGCTTCAATTTAAAACAGTTACCTTTATAGTAAACCTGCTTCTTTAAATGCTTTTATAGCACCTGGATGTTGAGGGATACTCAAGCCATCAAGCAAGCTTTTTTTAGTAATTGTTTTATAAGCTGGGTGTAGCTTTTTGAAAGCTGCAAAGTTATCTAGGATAGTTTTCATAACTGTATATACAACTTTATTGCTAATTTTTGCACTAGTAACCAAAACAGCTTTTACACCGATACTTGGAGTATCATGAGTAACACCTTTGTAAAATGTTCCAGAAATGACACCTTTTGCATAGTAAGGGTATTTTTTAACTAGCATATCAACTGGTTTTCCTTGGATAGGAATCAAGTCAATATCAACTGAATTAGCAGCATCTTTGATATTTGCTGTTGGGTGACCAAATACTGCAAAGTAGCCATCTATATGATCATCTTTAAGTAGTGTTGGACCTTCGCTTGAGCTTAGCTCATCAATTTGTTTTAAGTCAGAGTGCTTGATACCAAATGCTTTGAGAACAATCTCAGTTGTCATTCTTGTACCAGAACCCGGGGTGTCTATATTTATACGCTTACCTTTTACATCCATAAGAGTTTTGATGCCAGATCTTTTAGCAACTACAAATGTAAGTAATTCAGGATAGATAGCCATTACACTTCTTAACTCTTTTATAGGCTTACCTTTAAACTTGCCTAAACCATGATAAGCTTGATATGCAGTATCACTTTGTGAGATACCAAAATCAAGTTCGCCTTGATTGATAGTGTTGACATTATAAACTGAGCCACCAGTCGATTCAACAGAGCATCTGATGCCTGTTTTTTTCTTTAGTTTATTTACCATTCTACAGATTGCTCCGCCTGTTGGATAATAAACACCTGTAACACCACCAGTACCGATCGTGATAAATTGTGTTGCAAACATAGGAAGACTTAAAGCACCAGCTAGTGCTATAATAGCAAGTTTTTTATTCATGAAAACTCCTTTTAAGATTATTAACTTCGCTGAGTTAATGTGTAATAATAGTAGCAATTCTAGGCTTGATTTTTCTTAAAATTTAAAATTAATTTATTTACTATTTAAAATTTATTTAACTTTGTTTTTATAGAAAAATATTATTTTTGTTTTTTTTCTCATAATTCTTGACTTTAAAGAGATTTTTCACTATAATTTCGTCCTTATTATAAATGTTCCGGATTAGCTCAGCGGTAGAGTAGGTGACTGTTAATCACTTGGTCACTGGTTCGAATCCAGTATCCGGAGCCATTTTTATCTCCCTACAATAAAATTTCATAATAATTTCTTTTTTGTTGCAAAATAGTTTGAAGTGTTACTTTTTTACACAATAAAAATTGGATCTATCTAAATTTTTTGTAAATTATGTATATTTAATTACATAGTTACTTAATATATGCAGCTAATTACTCTGTTTCTGCCATTATTTTTGGCTCTATAGAGTAGTTTGTCTGTTAAATCTATCATACTATACAAATCATCATCCATCTTAATTTGTTTGTGCATTAATCCTACACTGATAGTAATTTGCTCTTTTAACTGCTCTATCTCTTTTCTTATTTTTTCTGTGATATTTAAGGCATCTGTATTTCCTATATATGGCAAAAATAGGAGTAGTTCTTCCCCTCCATATCTTACAGCCAAATCACAAGGTCTGTTGGCATTTTTAGATATAATGTGTGCAATTTGTTTAAGGAGCGTATCTCCCTTTGAGTGTCCATTCTTGTCGTTGTATTGCTTAAAAAAGTCTATATCAAACATTGCTATATTTATGTTTTCTTTATCTCTTATTAATTGTTTGAAAATTGTATCAGCATACAAATCTAGCTTAAATCTATTGTCAAGTTGAGTTAGTTGGTCTTTGTATGCTTGTTTTTCGAGCTTTTCTTGAAGTTTTTGAAATCTATTAATATACTCATTCATCACCACAAAGGACTCTTCAAGTACTTTATCTGTTAAATGATTTTTATCATTAACCCATTTGGGTGTTTTTTTAGTCTCTATTTTTTCCGAGTGCGGTGAGAGTTGTATCTTGTATATTGTGTTGTCTTTGTATATTTTGTCAAGTTTTTGTTTTTTGTCTATTGTGATTGTTGATTTTTGTTCTTTGGGAGTAAAAATGTCGCAAAGTCCACGAAGTATTCCTAGATTAAATTCAGATTGATAAGGCGTTTTGGCATGTATGTAAAATGTCATATCATTACATTTTTTAAACAGATAATTTCCGATATCACCTTTTGTGTGAGTGTTTTTATAAGCACAGTCAATTTGTTTAAGTGCTTTTTCTAGGGAGTCTATATTTTTAGACCATTTTGCATTATGAAAAGTTTTCTTACCGATATAAAAGAGCATAACAGAACCAAATATCTCTTTGACTTCATTTTGAGCATTTAGCCAATCACTAAGTTTTAGCCACTCTTTTTTCTCTTCTAGAAAGATATTATGATCTTTAAAGATGTTGTCAGTAATGTAGGAAAAATGAGTTAAGTCGTCAAAAATGCCTACAACCAAACTGCTAACTTTTATATTTTTAATTTTGGCTCCCATACCCTAAATTTTTATATCATTATTCTACTTCTTATTACCTTGCTAAATCATTAATTTAGCATTTTTTCCACATGGAACCCTGCCCAAGTTTGGGCTGTTGGCATGACTTCTAGCGAATTTACATTTACATGCTCTGGTAGGTTTGAAAGTGTGAAAATTAGATTTGCGATATCTTTTGCAAGTAACGGCTCATATCCATCATAAACTTTTTGTGCTTTGTCCGTTTCACCCTTAAATCTTACATTTGAAAATTCTGTCTTTGCGGCACCCGGTTCTATAT
>JAADIZ010000162.1 GCA_013151055.1 Campylobacterota bacterium | reverse complement strand
TTAGCATAGCTATAAATTCAAAAGAGTGGTATATCGACCAAATACATATCCTCATGATACTCTCAGCCCAAGTCTATTTTGAAGAAAAAGATGATAATCTTAATTTTTCTTCTTTTAAAAGACCTCCTCCCTTATCTCAAAGAACTTCAGGGAAATTACTAACATTGGTTCTTGCTAGTATAGTTATATCACTAGCATATCCAGGATATCAATTAGGCTATGATTATTTACTGCAAATCAAACTTAATTCTCAAAAAAAAGTGTTTACAAAACTAAATAAAAAGACAAGTGCTATAAAACGGGAATTAGCAAACATTAAAAGTGCAAAAAAGAAGGTAAATATTTTATTGAAAAAAGAGAGTAAAAAATTTGAATTTAGAAAAAAATTATTAAATGAGATATATGTTAAAAAAATCTCATATCCAATGAAAGCATTGATTTTATCTGAGCTTTTTAAAATTTCAAATAAATACAAGTCAAAAATCATAAGTGCAGACTTTAAGGATGGTGTGCTAGTACTTGACATACAAAATAGAAGTGATAAAAAGATAACTGAATTTATACAAGATTTAACAAAGCTAAATAAATACAAAATAAATACAGATAAAATTGTTAAAGATAACAAGAAAAGAAGATATTTATCTAAAATATCAATAGGAATAGACAATGAAAAATAAAGATAGCGTATTTGAAAAAATTGATAATTACTTTTCAGGTAAAAAAAGCAGTGAAATTGCTCTCGTATTTTTCTTAGTCTTTGCATTTATTGCTTTCATTTCATATTCATATGTACTTCCTATCACACAAAATAAACTGAAGTATTCAAAAAGAAATTTAGCATCCATAAATAAAAGAGTTCAAAGCGAAAAAAACTTTCTCAGGTCTGTCACTAGAAATGGAGATGAAAGATTTTATATAAAAAAATCCAAGAGAGAGTTAGAAAATCTTAAAATTACACTAGAAAAAACAACTTACACAAATTCATATGTCGACAATAAATTAAAAGAGTTGTCATACCTGCTTTTCAACAATCAAAATTGGGCAAAATTTTTGGATTCAATTACTACATTGGCACAAAAAAATCATGTAAACATAAAAATAATAGAAAATAAAATAAATGAACCAAATATTCAAAAAATTGAACAAATTTTAAATCTAAAAGTTGAGTTTAATGGTAAATTTCAAAATGTTATGAAGTATATAAATTCTATAGAAGAAAGTAAGCTAGTGGTTGATATATACGAAATGAATCTAAAAGGTGCATCTGGAATAGATGGGTATATAAATATTGCTGTTTGGGGGATGAAATATTGAAAATATTGAAAATACTACTTATTACTTTTTTTCTTTCACTGAACTTTATCTACGCTTCAGTTAAGTTGTCTTTGGGAAATGAAACAAAAGTTTATGATAAAATTTTTGACAAAGTTAGTGAAACAAGAATAGGTGTAGAAGAAAAGGTCATAAGCAAACTAAAAAATCCATTTTTAGTAATTTATAAAAAAAGATTAGATTCAAAAAAACCAAAAAAACCAAAAATTATTTATACTCTAGACGGAATTTTTGATAATAAGGCAAAAATTAACGGTAAGTGGAGAAAAAAATATACAAAAATTGGTGTATATAAAATAGTTAAAATCAAAAGAAGAAGTGTAATACTAAGAAATTCAAATGGAACAAAAGAACTTTTTATAAGGAAAAACAATGTATCGAAAATTAAATTTTCATCAAAATAATAAAACAATATTTTCATTTCTGTTTTTGATATTTTTTGCATTTAGCCCTTTAAATGCCGCAAAAAATAACAAATCTTGTGAATATAGAGCCTTTAATATTAAAACAAGTGACAAAGTATCAAACATTGAGCTTTTAAAACAGATTGCTGACACTTGTAATTTTACTATATTAATCAAAGATGACTATGCAAAAGAAGCGTTAAAAAACAATTTGGAAGGTGTAAATATAAAAAACTTATCTCTTAATGAGCTATTTGATTTATTAATAGGTGATAATGACTTATACTATACTTATAAAAACAATATATTGCAAATTTCCTCTTTGAAAACCAAAATATTTAGAATTGACTATATAACATCAGTAAGAAATGGAACTGCTGTATTAAATGCTTCAGTGGATGCAACTCCAACAGCAGAAGGTGGCAAAAGAATTGAAAATGGTGATAATAAAATTACATCAAATGATACATTTGATTTTTGGTCAAAAATTACTTCTGAATTAACCGCAGTTTTAAATACTGGAGCTGACAAATACAAGGCAGCAGCCCCAATTGTGAATGCAAATGCTGGAATTATTACAATAACTGCAACAAAAAGACAACTCCAAAGGATTGACAAGTATATCAAAACACTTAGAAAAAGGTTACATAAACAAGTATTGATTGATGTAAAAATACTCTCCTCCGTTGATTTAGAAAATAAAAGCTCAAATGGAATTGACTGGAGCAAATTTAGTCTATCCCTTGACAATAGTGCAGATTTTACATCAAATGGAGTTGGAACTAATCCTTTAAAAGCTTTAGCATACACTAATTCATATACCATTGTAAGCAAAAATTTATTTAATATGACTGGACTTATTGATTTTCTCTCAACACACGGAAATACAAAAGTAGTTTCTAGTCCAAAAATATTATCACTCAATAACCAACAAGCTCTTATAACAGTGGGAGACAATATCAATTATCGTGTACCAGAAGATACAACAAATAACTCAACAGCCGCTTCTACTACAGTAACTACATATAAAAACTATTCTATATTTATCGGAGTTTTATTAAACATTACTCCAGAAATTTCAGACAATAATGAAGTTATATTAAGAATAAATCCATCGGTCAGTAATTTCAAATATGCAGGGGATGATGGCAAACAAACTGCACCTAGAGAGATTGCACCTGATACATCCGAGAAAAAACTCTCTACTGTTGTTAGGATTAAAAATGGAAATACTATTATACTTGGAGGATTAATAACTAATTCAAAAGGTAAAACTCATACAAATGTACCAATATTAAGTGAAATACCACTCCTTGGGGCTGCTTTTAAACACACAGGGGACAGTTTAACATCACAAGAATTAATTTTTGTAATCACTCCTACAATCATAGGTGTAGAAGGGGTAACAAAAATTTCTTTAAGAAAATTAGGCTTTTCCAAGAGGATATATGAGTAAAAATGAATACATTGGCTTAAAAAATGTTTTTGTTGACGGTGGAGTTTTTGACTACATAAACCTAGATAAATCCTCAGCTGCATATGAAAAATTAACTCAAGCTATTGATAAACCATTGAAGTTGATTCTTTTTTTTGGAAAACCAGGGACTGGGAAAACTTTTTTATTGCAAAAAATATATAATGACTTTAAAAAGAAAAAAAATATAATATTTTTCCCTAGACCTTTTTTTAATGAAATAGAGTTTTTAAAAGCTTTATATTTCGAAACATTTAAAGAAATATCTCCCGAATTTAGCGGATATGATCAGTTTTTATCAACCGTAATAGAAAAACTGGAACTTAGTAAAAAGCATAAGGCAATAACTGTTCTTATCGATGAATCACAACTGTATCCAAATGAATTAATAGAAAAAATTAGACTTTTAGCTGATTCTAGAAAATTCAAATTTTTATTTACAGTTCACAAAACAGATGATGAAGATATTTTAGCAAAAGATTATTTTCAAACGAGAATATGGGAAACAATTGAACTTGAAAATTCTTCTTATAATGAAGTAAAAACTTACATAGAAAAAAAGTTAATTTTTCATAATAAATTTGAATATCTAAGTCTATTTAAGGAAAAACATTTTAAACTTGTTATGAAACTCACCCAAGGTAATTTAAGAACCATCAACAAACTATTATTTAAATTATTTGAAATTCTAGAGTATTATGATGTATCAAGTCCGTCAAAAATCAATCCAAGATCTCTAAATACCAAATTTTTAATAATGGCTGGTATTAGCCAAGGAATGATCAATGTTTAGCCCTAGTGAAATTGCTGATTTAGAAAAAAAATATTCCAAATACTATATGAAAAAAGTTTTAAAGCTATTTTCAATCATTTTTTTATCCATTTTAATTGCTTTACCAGTTGGATATTACATCTTAATTTACAATAACACAACAAACAAAAAACAAGATAAAAAAATCATCAATAAAAATAAAAACGAGATAATAAAACCCAAAGTTTTGATATTACCAAAAAAACTATATAATACAGTATTGACAAAAGAATCTAACGAAACAAATACTACAAAAAAGATAAAAACATCAACACTTCATGAAATAAATAAATCAGATAAAAATATGAGTGTAAATAAAATTGTACAAATAGAAACTATAAAGAAGAAAAAAGAGGAAAATACAAGTAATTTGTCTTTTCATATTGAACCCTCTAACGACTTATCCTATAAAACTTCAACAAGATCCTTGCTTAAACTTAATTTTTCATATAGTAATGAAAAAAATACCCCTACAAAAATTGCTAAAGTTGAAGAAAAAAATGATACAATAAAAGAAGTAAAATTACCAATACAAAAAGTTTCTCAAAAAAAGAAACCAAGAATTAAAATTGAAATGCAGGATATTGACTCTGTTAGGTATTTAAAAGACAAATTTCAAAATACTCACAATATAATTTTTGCCTTAATGTTATGTGAAGAGTATTATTCACAAAAAAATTATCGAGAATCTTTAAACTGGTCTATGATTGCAAATGATATTGACAATCAAAGTGAAAGAAGCTGGATATGGTTCGCAAAATCGAAATATAGACTTGGTAAACCAAATGATGCCAAGATGGCACTAAAAGCATACTTAAAATCAAATGAGTCAGAAACGATAAAATCTCTTTTGAAAAAGATAGAAAACGGGAGTTTAGATGATTAAAACTATAATTATACTTATAAGCATTTTACAATTTTCATTTGCTACAAACTTAAATGATATTAAAAATTTATATGATAGTAAAAAGTTTGCACAAGTCTGTATAAAATCTGGTAATATATATCAAAATTATAAGGATAATGAAGAATTCTTAAATATTTTTGCTAGTTCTTGCTTAAAAGCTGACATGATTAACAGGATGGTTCTCCCAATAATCAAGCTTTACAAGACAAAAGAAGCTAGAGAAAATGCTGTTTATTTTACTACTATATTATTTGAAAAAAAATTGCTCTATTATGCACTCAGTGATGATCTTGATATTTCTTATGTAAATTTACCAAAAACTAACTATATTTTATCAAAAATATTTGATAAATATGTTAAAGGAGAATATGATTTAAAAAATGATGCTTATTGGTTCTCGGATGATAATAATTCAAATCTATCTTATAAATTATCTATTGAAGAGAGAAATGGTGTTAAAAAAATGTATCTTAGAACTTATAGGAAACATAAAATAATAAAAGTTAGAGTGTATTGGTGATTAAATTATGAGCGATGTAAGTTTAACTCTTTTAGAATATCTCACAGATAACAGAATTTTAGATTTAGATACAGCAAATATCATAAAAAATGAATTTGAAACTAAAAATAAAAATATATTTGAAATATTGCTTGATAGGCATCTCTTTGAAAAAGAAGATTTGCTTATTGTTTTAATTGAATTTTACAAAAAAGGCAATTTGCTATTAGAAGATGTCAATAAATATTTTGCAATTGAAATAGAAGATTTTTTAAAAATTCTTGCTAAAAATTTAAATGCCACTTATATAGATCTAGATTCCATTGATATAAATCACAAAATGGTAACGAAACTTCCTTTTAACCAATTGAAAAAATTTCATGCACTTCCTGTAAAAGAAGATGAAATCAATGTATATGTAGCATTTAAAGATCCTATGGACTTAAATGCACAAGAAGGAATTCAAAGAATTTTTCCAAGAAAACTTGTCAAAACTGTTATAAGCGAACCTTCACTAATTGAAAAATATTTAAATAAAATTGAACTCGGTGATAGCATTAAAGAGTTAATATCCGAAATTAGAAAAGAGTTAACTTCAAGTGCGAGCGAAAATCCTCAAGAGTCATCTGGAATATTAAAATTGATTGAAGTTATCTTAAAAACATCAATTTTAGCAAGAGCTAGTGATGTTCATGTGGAGGCCACCGTAAATAATTGTGTCGTTAGAAGTAGAATTGACGGGATGTTAACCGAAACTTTTATCTTTGATAAAGATATATACCCTCCTCTTGCTTCAAGATTAAAATTACTCTCCAACATGGATATTGCAGAAAAAAGAAAACCCCAAGATGGAAGGTTTTCAGCAACAATTTTAGGAAAAGAGTATGATTTTAGGATTTCAACACTTCCTATATTAAATGGTGAATCTATAGTTATGCGTATTTTGGATAAATCAAAAGTTATGATAAAACTAGAGGGCTTGGGAATGCACAAAGATAACTTTGATAAATTTAGCTCCTCCATGAGTGCACCTTATGGTGTAATTTTTGTGACTGGTCCAACAGGAAGTGGCAAAACTACAACTTTATACGCTGCTTTAAATGCAATTAAAAGTGTTCAAACAAAGATAATAACAGTTGAAGACCCAGTTGAGTATCAGCTAAATCTTATACAACAAGTACAGGTAAATGAAAAAGCTAAATTAACTTTTTCGGTTGCTCTTCGTTCTATTTTGAGACAAGACCCCGATATTATAATGATTGGCGAGGTCAGAGATCAAGAAACGCTAAGAATTGCTGTGCAAGCAGCACTAACTGGTCACTTAGTTTTTTCTACACTGCACACCAATGATGCAATTAGTGCAGTAACGAGAGTCATGGATATGGGAATTGAGCCTTATCTTTTGAGCGGTTCATTAGTAGCAATTGAAGCACAGAGGCTTGTGAGAAAACTTTGTACACATTGTAAAACTAAAATTGCCTTGCCAAAAACTGCTTATGATGATATAAATGATTTGCTTCCAAAAGTATATCAATTTTATAAAAGCAATGGATGTGAAAAATGTTCACAAACTGGCTATATGGGAAGAGAAATGTTATCTGAAATACTTATTGTTAGCGAAACAATATCTAGTATGATTGCCCAAGGGAAAAGCAAAGAAGAGATCAAAAAACAGGCTTTAAAAGAAGGTTTTGTTGATATGTATAAAGATGGCATTTTAAGAGCAGCCAATGGCGTTACGACGCTTGATGAAGTAGCAAGGGTGGCAAAAGCATGAATTATTTTGAAGTTACATCACTGTTTAAAGGAAAAAAAGAGACAAGAGTTTTAAAAGCTCCAAATAAAAAAGATGCTATAACATTGGCTAAAATGAAAATTCCTGGTATTTTATTAAATATAAAAGTTACTTCTGCTCCTGTAGAAGATCAATTTCATGAATTTACACAAAAATTCTTAAAAACTATAATTAAAAAGAAAATTGATGCAAAAGCATTAATAGCTGCAATCAGACAATTAGCGGTTATGACAAATGCTGGAATTTCAATACATGACAGCATAATAGAAGTAGCAAAATCAAGTGTTGATAAAGAATTAAAAAAAATATTTGCTAGTATAAATGACGACTTGAACTCTGGACTTAGTTTAACTCAGGCCATGATGCCTTTTAGAAATGAAGTTGGAGATGTAACTCTTGCCTTGATAGAGCTTGGCGAAAGTACGGGTAATATGTCTGAATCTTTGGAAAAACTAGCTGAAATAATGGAAGAAATGGAAGAAAATCGTCAAAAATTCAAAAAGGCTATGAGGTATCCGATAACAGTTATGGTTGCAATTGCGATAGCTTTTACCATATTAATGGTATATGTTGTACCTAAATTTAAAGAAATATTTTCCAAATTTAAAACAGAACTTCCACTTCCAACGAAAATTTTACTTTTTATGGAAAATATTATTCATAATTATGGATTTTATCTTTTAGCGAGTATCATATTAACAATCGTAGTTGTTAAATACTTGCTTGTTAATAATGAAGCATTTAAACATAAATTTGATAGATATATACTGAAAGTATATTTATTGGGAAAAATTTCATTTTATGCCACTATGTCTAGATTTACTCTTGTATTTACTGAATTGATTCGTTCCGGCATACCTATAGCTGATGCATTAGAAACTTCATTATTAACACTTGACAATACATACTTAAAAGAAAAACTAAGTGCTGTTAATGTTTCTGTACAAAGGGGTGTATCCCTAACTGAAGCTTTTTCAGAAACTGGGCTTTTTGAGGGTATGCTCATTCAAATGATTAGAGCAGGTGAGCAAAGTGGAACACTTGACAAGATGCTTGATAAAGTAACTCAGTATTTCAAGTCAAGATTTAATGAAATTATCGATAATATCTCAAGTTATATTGAGCCTATACTACTTGGCTTCATCGCCGCAATGGTACTATTGATGGCTCTTGGTATTTTCTTACCTATGTGGGATCTTGCAAAAGCTGTAAAAAATTAAATAAAAAATATGCTAAATAAACCAAAATACAATTTATTTAAAAATACATCCTATGCATTAGCAGGACTAAAAGATATAATAGAAACAGAAAGTTCATTTAGAGCCCAGCTTTTTGTATTTGCAGTTTTAGCAATTTTAGCAGTATTATTGCCTCTTTCTTATATACAAAAATCAATCATGGTGATAATACTGTTTTTACCGCTATTGTCTGAAATAGCAAATAGTGCAATAGAGAGAACTGTTGATTTAGTTACGAAAGAGCATCATGAATTAGCAAAAAAAGCAAAAGATGCAGGGGCAACTATGGTTTTTATGAGTTATTTTGTGGTAACTCTTGTTTGGATTGTAACTCTTTTATATTAGCTACCTAACCTAAAAAGGCCATATTGTTTCTATAAATTTTGAACCCCATGGTTTTTTCATATTTTGGTTTATATCGCCTTCTGTTTTATATAAAATCTTTGCATCTGCTATATATTTAGAATTTATCGTGTTCGTCTGGTCTATATCATATGGTCTTATAACACCACTTATTTGTATAATTTGTTTTTCTCCATTTAATAAAAGCTCCCTACTTCCAGCAATAAAATAGTTTCCATTATTTAAGATTTTGATTATCCTTGCTGAAATTGTAGTAGTAAATTTTTCATCTCTGCTGTTTGAGCCAGCTCCTGAAAAGTTATTTGTAGAATTGGTTTGAAATCCGATATTAGCAACACCATTTATCATATCTGTCACTTTTTTCAATGTCTTATTTGTTCCATTATTTGTAATCAACCCACCACCGAGTGAATCTTTACTATCTTTAGAGAGAGATCTTTTAGCATTTGAGCTCTGTGCTATATTTTCACTAATTGTTACTGTAACAATATCATTTACATTCATAGCCTTCAAGTCAGAGAAAAGAGGATTATCTCCTTGTCCAAATAGACTTCCTGGATTTGATCTTGGAATATCATTTACTTTTGGAGGAAGTTGGTCAACATATTTTGGTGGTTTCATTGTAATTCTTGCACTAGCAGGATGAGTTGAACAACCAACAAATAAAATGGATAGAAAAAATATCACAATTAACGCTTTCATTTTCACCTCGTTTTTATCAATTTATTAATTGTGTGGAAGCAATAAAGGTTCCATGCGTAGCAATAAAATTTATCTATTAGCTCAAATATTTATTTTTATGAAATCTTTTGTCTCTTTGCTATATTGATATGTCTCCATCGGGTTGTCTCCTATTTGAAACATAATACTACATTTATAAAAGTGTGATTTATTCAGTGCTTTAGAAGCAATATTTAAAACATAAGCCCTCGTGTTAAAGAGATGGCTATGAGCAATCCCTTCATATGCAAAAGATTCACTTTCTACCAGCACAAAACCCTCTTTTTTCAAATGTTTGTCAAAAATATTTTTATCTTTCAAACCAGTTATGTCGACAACCAAGACGACTTTCAATTTAATACTTTATCCAAAGTAACTTTAAACTCTTTTGCATCTATATAGCCGATAACTTTAGATGCCTTTAGTTCTTGTTGATTTTTGAAAAATATAATTGCAGGAGGACCAAAAACATTAAATCTTTTTAACAGTTTTTTATCTTCCAAATCATTTTTTGTAACATCAATCCTTATTAAATTAAATTTATTCATTCTTTCTACAATATATGGTTTTGAAAATGTAATTGCATCTAATTCTTTACAACTTATACACCAATCTGCATAGAAGTCAATCATAATAGGTTTTTTTGAAGTTTTTATTATTTTATTTAATTCATCTAATGTTTTTACAATTTTAAACTTAACATGTTTTGCACTGATATTAGCACTACTATTATTTTGTGTTTGGGAAATTTGTGTAAATTGTTCTTCTAGTGGATTAAGAGGATTTGTATTGCCTTTTAATGCTCCATAAAATATAAAAATGGAATATACAAATACAATTATACCTAGCCCTTTTAGCAATTTACTCCATCCAGATGAATTAGCTTTCATAGGTTCGAGTGCACCCATGTATATGGAGCTTATCAACAATAAAGTCATCCATAGAAAAATTGAAATTTGACCACTTATAATGCGTGAGAGCAGATATATAGCAACTCCTAACATAAAAACTCCAAAGATAGCCTTTATATTATTCATCCATACACCAGGTCGCGGCATGAATTTACCAGCTCCTGCCCCTATTAGTAAAAGTGGTACTCCCATACCTAAACTCATAACAAAAAGTGCAGACCCCCCTAAAATTGCATCACCACTATGTCCTATGTAAAGGAGAGCACCAGCTAATGGAGCTGCAACACAAGGACCTACAATCAATGCAGATAAAAATCCCATGACAGCAACTTCAATAATTCCCTTTTTTTGCGAATTTTTTGTAGTTTTTGATAGTTTTGATCGTATAAAATTTGGCATTTGTATTTCGTAAAAACCGAACATAGATAATGCTAAAATTATGAAAATTAAACTAAAAGTTGTTATTATCCAAGGTTCTTGCAAAATAGTTTGAATATTTGAACCAAACAGGGCAGCCAAAACCCCCGCAATTGTATAAGCTAACGACATAGATAATACATAAACCAATGAGAGCATAAAAGCTTTTTTTGTATTCATATTTTTATCAGATTGGGATACTATTATCGAAGATAGTATAGGAATCATTGGAAAAACACACGGTGTTAGAGCAAGTAAAAGTCCGAAGCCAAAAAACATTGATAAAACTATAAAAAAGCTATTATTTTTTATACTCTTAGCGATAGAATCTTCTTGTGATAATTCAACCTGCGATGAAGCAATGGCTGATGTTGCTTGTGTTTGGGATGTTGCTTGTGTTTGGGATGTTGCTTGTGCTTGGAAGGTATTGCTATTTAGCGTAAAGTCATATGTATTTCTCATAGGAGCGTAACAAAGCCCCAATTCAGTACATCCTTGGTACGAAACTTTGATTTTATACTTACCCTTTTTTACATATTTTTTAATCACATTAGCTGGAATAAAAATATTTATATCTTTTTTATGTACCATAAATTCATGGTATTTTACTGGTTTCGGACGAATTGACTCAGCATCTAGCAAAACTTTTTGGGGTGAGAGTAGCTCAACATGTAGCTTGTCATCATAAACATACATTTTATAGCCAAGTTTTATTTTTACATCTAAGCCCTTACTTGTCTGTTTTGCACTTGCCTGAAATGCCTCTTGTGGGGATAATACTTTTCGTTGTGAAATAGTCGCATATAAGGATATATTTATGAAAAAAAGTAGAAAAATAAGTTTTATTGTTTTTTTGAACCAAGAGTTAATCATACTGGACCTTTTGATAAATTTTGGTTATTTTATCAAAAATAAGTAAATATATTTAAAATCAAGGAGGGATATAGAAATTATCCCTCCTTTGGGAATTAAAATTTTATTCTACTTCCGCATCAATTACATCATCATCAGCTTTACTCTCTTTTTTAGGCTCTCCCTTTGCTGTTGATTCATCTTTTTTATACATAGCTTCCGCTAGTTTATGGCTAACTTCTGTCAAAGCTTTTACTTTTTCATCAATTTGCTCTTTAGTTGCTGAATCATTTGCTAAAACATCTTTTAACTCTTTAAGAGCATTTTCTATTTTGCTTTTTTCGCCAGCATCTACTTTATCACCCATCTCTTCTAGTGATTTTTCTGTTTGATGTGCAAGTGCATCGGCTTGATTTCTAGCTTCTACTGCTTGTTTTCTTTTTTCATCATCTTCCTTATGAAGCTCTGCATCTTTTACCATTTTTTCTATCTCTTTTTCATCAAGTCCGCTTGAACCTGTAATCTTAATTTCTTGTTGTTTACCAGTCGCTTTATCTGTTGCACTTACAGTTAAAATTCCATTTGCATCTATATCAAATGCAACTTCTATTTGAGGAACACCTCTAGGAGCTGGGGATATATGCTCAAGGTTAAATTGACCCAAAGATTTATTATCTTTTGCAAATTCTCTTTCGCCCTGAAGTGCATGAATAGTAACTGCAGCCTGATTATCTTCAGCAGTTGAGAAAATCTGTGTTTTCTTAACTGGTATGGTTGTTCCTTTTTCTATCAATTTTGTAGTGACCCCACCTAAAGTTTCAATTCCTAGGCTTAGTGGCGTAACATCAAGTAAAAGAACATCTTTTACATCACCCTTGATAACAGCACCTTGTATTGCGGCACCGATTGCTACAACTTCATCAGGATTTACTGATTTATTTAACTCTTTTCCAAAAAAGGCTTTTACTTTTTCTTGAATCAGAGGAACTCTCGTACTTCCACCGACCATAACAATTTCTTTTATTTCACTTTTATCTAATTCAGAATCTTTTACAACTGTTTTTATTTTATCAATTGTCTTTTCAACCAAATCCTCAATCATAGACTCAAATTTTGCTCTTGTTATTTTTTTAACCAAGTGTTTTGGTCCAGATGCATCAGCAGTTATAAATGGAAGGTTAACTTCTGTTTCAGTTGAGCTTGAAAGCTCTTTCTTTGCATTTTCTGCAGCTTCTTTTAGTCTTTGAAGTGCCATGACATCATTTTTAAGATCTATTCCACTTTCATTTTTAAATTCTTTAGCAAGAAAATCTATCAATCTGTTGTCAAAGTCATCACCGCCTAAAAATGCATCGCCACCAGTTGCTAAAACTTCGACAACGCTATCACCAGTTTCTAAAACTGTAACATCAAATGTACCACCACCTAAGTCATAAACCACAATTTTTTCTGCTTCTTTTTTCTCTAAACCATAAGAAAGTGCCGCACTTGTTGGCTCGTTTATAATTCTTAAAACATTAAGCCCTGCAATTGCTCCTGCTTCTTTAGTAGCTTTTCTTTGTGAATCATTAAAATATGCTGGCACTGTGATAACGGCGTCAGTTACATCTTCTCCAAAAAAAGCTTCAGCATCTTCTTTTAGCTTCATTAAAACTTTTGCACTTATTTCTTGTGGTGTATATACTTTTCCACTAATTTCAATAGCACAAGCACCATTTCTATCAACTACCTCATATGGCAATCTATCTTTTGCTTGTTTTGCCTTATCTTCATCACACATAAGACCCATAATTCTCTTGATAGAATATATAGTTCTTTTCGGGTTTGTTACAGCTTGTCTTTTTGCTGTTTCACCAACTAAAATTTTTAAATTCTTTAGCAAGAAAATCTATCAATCTGTTGTCAAAGTCATCACCGCCTA
>JAADIZ010000082.1 GCA_013151055.1 Campylobacterota bacterium | reverse complement strand
TTAAATATCCATCAAATCTAGCTTTAAAAATAAGAGAAAATTTCAGCCCCAATTTCAGTAAGTTAAAATTTATAGTATAGATTATTCTTATATACCACCTTAATTCAAACTACAATAAATACCAAACAATATTTTTACTAAGTTTTTATCAAAAAAGTTCTAATCCTTCAGTTTAAACGACAAAAATAGAGACAACAATAGCACAATTATAGTTAGAGTATATAAAATATTATAATTGCTAAAATGCAGAATTATTCCTCCAAGAACAGAGAAAAATATACCAAAAGAGATGATATTTACCTGCAATGCAATATATGTTGGTCTTAGTTTTGCAGGAGCTAAAATTAAAATTAGATTGCCAGAAGCTATTCTGTTCCCATCCGTCGCAGCTCCTATTAAAAAGAATATCGCCATATATGTATATATATTTGTACTAAAAAATGCTAGTATTATGGCACTTATGTGAAGTATAATTGAGATAATACTCGTAAGCTTATTGTACCCTCTGCCACTAAGCGAACCCCATAAAAAATTACTAAGCATTGCTCCTGTCATTTGAGTAGTAATTAGACTACCTATTGCCACACCATTTAGTTGGATTGTTTCTTTTGCATGTAAAATTATAAAAGGAAGAGCGATTAAATATCCATAAGCAAATAAAAATGTACTTAACTGCACTTGTAAATCTTTATCTTTTTTTAAAATTACCCAAGAATTTTTCAAGAATTTTTTAAAAGAATTTTCTTTTAAAGGAATATCTTCTTTTTTAGGTTCATCAATCGTAGAAAATGCGATATAGCCTAGAGCCATGATGAAGGAGCTTAACATAAAAAGATATCCAAAACTATATGGGGCATTATATTTTTCTAATATAAAAGCTGCAATAGCACCACTTATTAAGCCTCCAAGTCCGCTAAAAAATTGCCTGTAAGCCATGGTTTTTCCACGAAATTTATGAGTAAAAATTTTAGCGACTATATCTTTGAAATAAATCGCTCCAAATCCTGCACTAAATGAGAAGCCAAAAAGTCCTAGACCTATGAGAACAAGGGTAAGATTTGGATGAGTGCTTCCAAGAAATCTTATAGCAACTCCGATGAAAAACCAAGCTAAAAAACGAAATACAAAAACTCGTCTGAGATATGGCAGCATTCTATCATAGCTTTGCGATTTGAAAGCAGCAAAGAGTTGAACAACAATAGCACCGCCTCGAAGCAAAGTTGCAAAAAACCCTACAACCATAGAACTTCCACCAAAATAGTTTACCATTAGAGGCAATATTGTTGATGGTTCAGCTATAGTAACGCCTGTAGTAAAAAAAAATCCGTGCAATATATTTTTGATATGATTTGAGAATTTATCCAAAATTTACCAACCTAATAACTTTTGAAGTATTATACCCCTTAGCTTGTTAAGGTTAGTTTAGCTTTTCTTATGTTTCATATAATATCATTAGATTTATATTTTGCTTACTGTGTGAGTATATAAAACTCATATTTTAAACCAGTTGAGTTGCTCTCTTAGTTCTATCACTTTACCTACCACTATAAGTGCTGGAGTTGGTATACCTTTGGATAGTTCTACTATGTTTCCAAGTGTTCCCACTACAGTTTTTTGCTCTTTCGTAGTTCCTTTTGATATAACTGCACAAGGATAATTCTTGGATTTTCCTATCTCTATTAATTTATTTGATATTTTAGTTAAATTATGAAGTCCCATCAAAAAAACCAAAGTATCATCACCTTTAAAACTTTCCCAATCTATTTGAGAAGTTTTTTTGCTTGGTGATTCATGCCCTGTTATAACTCGAAATGATACTGCTATACCTCTATGAGTAACAGGAATTCCAGCATATGCGGGAACACTTATCGCCGAAGTAATTCCAGGAATTATCTCAAATTTTACATCTCTATCAAACAGATAACCACCCTCTTCACCACCTCTTCCAAAGACAAAAGGGTCTCCACCTTTAAGTCTCACAACTGTATTGTAGTTTAAAGAATTTTGGTATATAGTTTCGTTTATTTCATCTTGTGGCATTATATGATGGCCATCTTCTTTACCAACATATACAAATTTACAGCCATTTTTTGCTTCTTGTAATATCTCAGGATTTGCAAGCCTATCATATATGATAACATCTGCCTCTTTTATGACTCTTAGTGCTTTTATGGTTAATAGTTCTATATCTCCGGGTCCTGCTCCTGTCAAATATACCACTACAATCCTCTCTTTTCATCATCATATAAATAACAAGATGGGTCTTGTGCCCACAAGTCATCATATATGGCATTTGCCCTGCTTCTTGAACCGCCATTACATATATCTAAAACTTCACACTCCTCACAGTATCCACTGATTTGCCTCGGAACTTCTCTTAGTTTATTTAACATTTCATTGTCTTTATTTAGCCAAATCTTACTAAAAGGAGTTTTGCTCATATCTCCTATAAAATGAGGAAAAAATGGGTCAGGTTTTACGCGTCCAAGCCAGTCAATATTGCCTAGTTTTACTCCAGCACTATTTCCAGCCCAGTTTTTTAATCTTTTTTTCATTTCTTCTTTTAGCTTAGGATATTTTTTGCCAAATATCTTCAAAAACAGTATCGCATCCATCTCCATGTTGCCAGTAACTACATCGATATCTCGTCCTTCTTGTATGTACTGGAATGCTTTTTTTATGGTAAATTCAACAAATTTTCTTCTCTCTTCTTTACTGATATCTATCTTTAGATTATCCAATCCTCTTCCAGAATATACAAGATGTGAAATATATATTTTATCGACACCAATGTTTTCAGCTAATTCAAATATACTATAAAAACTCTCTTTCGTTTCATTTGTTATCGTAAAACGAATTCCAGCATTTCCCCCGTGTTTTTGTATCAGCTCTATTGCATCAAGAGATTTTTTATACGCACCTTTTAAGCCACGGAACTCATCATGAACTTCTTCAATTCCATCTATGCTGATGCCTATATAGTTAAATGTTTTTATAATTTGATCTACATTTTGTTCGTCAATATACAAACCATTTGTAGAGAGGTATGTTACTATTCCAGCATCTCTCATAGCACTTGAAATTTGAAATATATCTTTTCTTATCAGTGGCTCACCCCCAGAGAAAATCACAAATCTTATCCCAGCTTTTTTCAACTCTGTTATGGAACCGAGTATAAATTTTGTGGTTAAAAAATCCTTAGAATTTGGACTTGCATAGCTGTAGCAGTGGTGACAGGCAAGATTGCAACGATTTGTAAAATTCCAAATAATAATATCTCCGTTTAAACTTCGCTCTTTTTGTCCACCTGTCACTGATTTTATCAGATTTGATAATCTAAACATTACTTCTCTTTATAGTTAAAAAGAAATATACCAGAAGGTTTTGGAACAGGCCACTCAAAATGTTTCCACCATTTTTTTGGGTCTTTATTAGAGACATTATAAGCCACGACCATATTTTTTGTATTTATACTAAAGTATAAGTGCTTTGATTGATTTGACCATCTTAAATGCAAAATCCATCCATTAAATTTAAATCTTCTGACGATTTTTAAGGTTTTCGTATTTATGATTTGCACAATTGGAAATTTTTTTCCGCTAAATGTAACAGCCAACCATTTTTTATCTGGGCTAAGAGATGTAAATACAGGATTTCCTTCTGTTTTTATGGCTTTTATGAAGTTAAATTTATGGTCAAAAACAAATACTTTTTTATTCCCAACAGCAGGGATAAAAAATTTACCTTTTGAAATACTCCAAAAACCAAAATGAGGAACTTTCAGGATTCTTTCTTTTTTCCCAAGTGCGAGTGGGATTTTTTTATACTTCATATTATTAAGATTTAATACCCCAATATCTGGAGAGTTAAACAGTCCAACAATATAAAGATTTTTATTTATCATAGCATCAAATGGTACTTTTCCTATATTTTTAATCTTTTTGTGTAAAACAAAATGAGGAATCTTTTTACCCATATTTTCATTTTTCATAACCCACAATTGATCTTTATCCATACAAGCAAATATTAGATAATCTTTATACAGTTTTATCCCAACATTTCTACTACCTGTTTTAATGCTTTGTATAGGATTTAAATTACGGTCTAAAATCTCAACTGTTTTATTGTCGTAATTAGCAACTGCTAAAAAATTTTTACCGATTATAAAACCAATTGCACTTTTACTCGTTCTATACTCTTTTAGCTTCTTTTCACTTAATGGATCAAATTTTATTACATACCCATCGCGGGTTATAACATATCCATCATTGCCTCTAAATTTTACAACTGCATGATTAAAATTATGCATATTTTTAATCTCATTTGACATAAGATTATGGTCAATCACCGCTAATGCAGAATTTTCTCTCTCTACGACAAATATCTTTTCTCGTGCTTGAATAGCAGTAAAAAATAGCAAAGTAATAATGACTATTTGTAAAGCTTTTTTCATTTCTTATCCTTAAATTTATATATATAATCTGCTAGTGCTTCTAGTTCATCTGCATTCAAATCATCAAAAGAGGGCATTGAATTTCTAGTGTATCCAAGAGTTTTATAAGTTCCGTTGGGATTGGCAATTTGAGAGATTATTTCACCGCGGTTTCTCTTGTTGGCTATGCTTTTAAAAGAGGGGCCAAAAGCCTGGGCTGTTTGGTGATGACACCCCCAACAATACTCTTTGAATAACTTTTCACCATCTAATTTATTTGCATATGCAAATTGATTAAACAGAAGTGAAAAGAACAAAAAAAAGAACATTTTTTTTCTCATTTCTTTTCCTTTGACTTCATTATTATATCATTTTTTCAAGATATATTTCTTACTCTCTCCCTTTTAGGAGAGAGAGTAAGATAAATTATGCGCCTGGAATTTCTTCTCTGTGTTCAACAGAATAAGTAAATGTAGGCGTAGTTAAATTGTAAATATATTTTACAAATTCACCTGTTTTGGCATTATAAATACCAATTCTTCCTGTGGTCCATTCGCTGATAGTCGTCCATTTTCCATGATTTGAAGGCTCAGCATGCAGAAGTCTTGGCTGAACTGGCTTGGCTACTTTTGCACCATGTTTGGCAGTATAAGGAACTAGCATTTCATTGGAAATTTTGGAAGCTACTTCTTGATGTTTTACAGTTTTATACTGTGTAGCATCCCAAGTTTGCAAGATTTTACCTGTGTGAGCATCAATAAGATGTCCTTTTTTCTTACCGACTTCTATAATTCTGTCTGTTACTAATGTTTGCTTATTGATTAGGTAAACTTTATTATAGTTCGCCTTTCCGCCAAGAACATTATCTGACCAAATGTAAGGAGTATCTTTGCCTGTTCCTACAAACAATCCTCCACCAGCGGTAAGAACATTTGCAACAACTTCATTGTCCATATCCCATATAACAACATCACCGACATTTATGCTGTTTGTTGCATTCAATTGACCATATCTTTTGTTATACCATGAACTTCCTTGACCAGGATGTGGCTTAGTACCAGGTCCTGTATATATCTTAGCGGCTAATTTCAAAGTTTTAAGATCAATCACACCCATAAGATCACTTCCTTGAGAAGCTACATAAACAAATCTGCCCTCATCTTTTCCTTCATTTTCAAATGCATCATGCAGTATTTTTCCTATATTTGCAATATCAGCAATGACTGGAAAACCTGGTTTTGAATAATCAACAACATATACATGTCCACCATCTTTTAAAGCAAAAGTAAAATATGGTCTATAAGGAGTATCTGCTATATAGGCAACTCTACTTGGTCCTATATTCCCATCCGGATCGATTACACTGGCAGTTGGATAAACTTTTAAAGGCTCAAGTGTTTTTGCATCACATAAAACTGCACCACCTGGGTTGTAGTTTCCTGCCATGACATATTTACCATCTGGAGAAACTGCAAGACCTCGAGATTCTTGACCAACCTGAACTGAAGCAAGGGCAGGTTGTCCTGGAGCATTTAGATCAAACATAGTCAATCTTCCTGATCTACTAATAGAGTATGCATATCTTGGCATTCTTTTATTGGTAACTGTTACATGTACAGCAAATCCAGCTTTATGACGAGATAGCACTTTTCCTGTAGTTCCATCGATGAAGTCAACCAAAGATGCATCTCTTTCTGTAGCAAAAAGTATATCTTTTGCACTTTTTACATCAGCTGCTTTCATATATTTTCTATACAACATCTTACGATCAGCTAACTTTTTCCAGGTTTTATGTACATCAGAAAGTGATAGTTTTAGAGTAACTGTATTTTTCCAGTTCATTAACCAATCAACCATACCTGCTGCATCATCTTTTGAAAAAGTTGATTTCCAAGCTGGCATAGCAGTACCTTGACGACCACTCAGAATTGTTTCCACTAATGAATGGTGTTCTTTTTTCTTTAAAGCTTTTGATCTTAAATCCGCACCAACTCCACCTTGATGAATCGGACCATGACAACCTTGACACTCTTTTTCATAAACTTTAGCAAAGTTCATGTTTGAAGTGCCTGCTAGTAACCCCGTTGTAGCAATAAACGCAATAGCTGCACTAGTTGCAGCAAATTTTTTTAAGCCCATGTATTGTTCCTCCTTGAAAGATAATAACAAGACTTATAAAATATAACTATTTATATAAGTTTTGTTAAAAAATTATTCGAAAATCTACCAAAAATTTTCAAAAACTTCCAAAGCTTAACACAATTTTTAAAAAAACTAATTGATATAAGTCAATTTTATAAAACTTTTATCATCGCTTGGTTATCAAAATTATCTATCAAAATTCTTTTTACTCTCTCTTGCCATAGCTCACCGAACTCTTTTATCTGCTCATTTGTTGCATTTTGGCTCATTACGGGCCTCATCAATTCTTGCATCTTTGGTTTTATAGGAACAACACTTGGATTATAGTAAACATCTACACTTTTACCTGTATCGGTTCTTGTAAATCTTGCACTTGAATTTATATCAGAGTTAAAATTCATCAAAGAGTGCCTAGCAAATCTTCCATTTAAACCTTTGAAACCACTTTTTTCAGTAGCTCCTGTAATATTTGAAATCACATTTGCTATAACTCCAGCAACACCATCTTCTAAATCTTCTTTAAACTCTACTTTTATCTCTCCTCTAACGGCTGGCTTAAGAGGGTACAGAGCATCAAGAGCTTTAAGCGTCATGAGGTATGCACCAGCCACTGTTGGACAACTGTGTCCTGCTGATTTTACAATTTGGGTATATTTAAACTTTATAATACCGTCACTAACGACACCGAGTGTCAAAGCTAGTGGGTCAAAAGTGGTAATTCCTGCTACTTGTGCAAAAAAATCTGGAAAATTATTCATCATAGTGCTCCTAATGCTTTTTTAACTTCGTCGCTCGCCATTGTTACATTCCACGCTGGCTCCCAAACTATCTCTACTTCACAACTATTTATACCGTCAATTCTTTCGACAGCTTCTCTTGTCCATTGTTTCATCATTTCATGCAAAGGACATCCTCTAGTCGATAATGTCATGGTCACATGTGCATGATCACCTTCTACTTTAACTCCGTAAATCAACCCTAGTGAATATATATCAAATCCAACTTCTGGATCAATTACTGTTTTTATCGCATCATATACTGTTTCTTCAGTTATTGCCATTTTCTAATCCCTTATAATACCTTTTTAACTATTTTTACCCACTATATAGGCAAAGCCTCTATAGTGGCAGGGACTAAAGTCCCTACAACCTCCTAAAGCTATAAAAAACTATGTTTTTTAAGAAATAGGATGTTGTTTATAATAATTTTTTAATTCCTCAATTCCATAAACTAATGTAAAATATATATTATACATCACCATTAGTGTTCCTATACCCATAATCACAGTTCCTATTTGAAATATAACAGGAATTTTAAAAATAATTGCACTTATCGCCAACAACAATCCAGCTAGGGTTACCCAAAATTGGATATCTGCGACTTTTTCTTTTATCATATCATTAAGCATTGGCACTTTTAACTTTCCAACTAGTGGTGAATATCTTTGATACCATACCAAAAAAGGAAGTATTTTATAAATATGTCCCACAATAAAAAAGGTAAAAAAACCAAAAAATAGAGTAAATCCAAATAATATATAAAACAAATCATTTTTTGTGATTATTCCCGTAGCTAACATAAAAAAAGAGATGATGAGTGTTGCAAAAGAAGCCATCATATTCTTCGCCCAAAAATCATTTTGTTTTCTAATACGAGTTGAAAAGATTAGATACATTTGATATAAAGCAGCGAATATCGCAAATGTAGTAAATATAACTCCACCAAATTTTAAAAGATTTAGATTTAGTAGTGTTCCAACTAAAAAGAGCAATAATCCTATAATTATAGTGTAAAAAGCCATATGTATTGCTGTTTGTTTAAATCCATGAGAGAGTGAAAACATAGGCAAAAGTATCATCCCAATTCCCATAATAGTCATAATTATATAGCCAAATATCGTTGTTGCTATATGCATTTGCACAAGATTTACAAGCTCAGGATAAAATCCATATATCAAATTTAATGCTATGATAAAACCGATAGTTGCTCCTATAAGTAAAAATATATTTGAAACTAGTATATATTTTGCTACTATATCCCATCTCGTTATATTTTTATATGTCAAAAATATATTTGCCACAAAAATAAGCATAGAAATATACACAAGCATCGCTCCATAGGGCAAGATTTGAGTGTAATTTTCATTCCACAATCCAAAAGTAAAAAGCAGTATCCCGCCAACAAACATATAAAACTGTATGTAAGCAAAATCTTTTGAAAAAATTGGTATCTCAAGAACAACAGGCACTAATTGATACATGGCACCAAAGATAACCATCATCACGAAGCCAAGAAGATACAAGTGCATTAGCGAAGCGATAGAAGATGAAAGAAAATATCCACCTATTTCATTTGCATAAAAAGGCAATAAAAATGCACTAAATGCATAAAATATTGCTCCTGCTAAAAAATAATGGGCCACTAGTACAAATGGTGGTGCCATATCTGTAGCTAAATTTTTTGCCATTATTTATCCGTCGCAACTTTTATCATCAAGATTTGCTTTCTCGCTCATACCTTCTTTATATGAAAAAACTAATTTTACTTTTCCATCTTCTATAGTTCCTTCTTCGATATTGAAATTTGCATTTATCTTAGGAAGTAAGCCAGCAGGGCTTTTATGATTTATCATAATAACTTTTGTATCTTTATTTTTTATAAGGCCAACTGCCAACATGGCATTTACCATGGGCTCTGGTGGTCCACATTTTGAAGTGTCAAATTCTATGTATGTAGTATCATTTATTTTATATTCAAAAAAAGGAACAGTCTGCCCCTCAACTTTTATCTCTTTTGCATCATTTGGTTTGACAATTTTCAAATCAGACATTTTAACTCCTATTTAATTTTTGGAATTATACATCACTTTTATAAATATTTTATTGATGTGAATCAAGCTATTAAATATCAAAATATTTTTTTAATTTTTTCTCATCAAGAATTTTAAACTCACCATTTTCTTCTTTGATTAGATTTTCATCTTTAAATTTTCTTATAATTCTTGAGTAGGTTTCAGGGGTCATATTTAGTGTTGAAGCTCTTATCTTGTGGCTCATATGGCAGGTATTTGGGAAAAGCTCATATATATGCTTTGCCACTTTTGATGTAGAATTTAGTGTTAAGTTTAAGGAAATTGTCTTCTCTAGCATTAAAATTGTTTTAGTTAAAGACTTTACAAACATGAGTAAAAATTTAGAATCTTTTAAAAAATAGCTTTCAAACTTATCATAATCAACCAATAATATTTTTGACTCGCCTAGAGTTGAGCAATTAGAAGGATAAGGCATATGTTCTAAATTTGCAAGTTCAGCAACAAGGGAGGTAGTATTTAGCATTTTGAGCATAACTTCATTATTATTTTGATTATATTTATATATTTTCAAACTACCTTGGAGCAATATATGTAAATAGCGAGAATCATCACCTTTAAAGAAAATGATACTATTTTTTTCAAATGTTTTTAGTGTTGATATTTTTTGAAGATAAGCAATATCATCATCATTAAAATTTTCAAATATTGGAATCTGTTTTAGCAAATCTTTCAAGAGTAACCTTTAATAAAAATTATGTATCTCTTCCATCAAGTTATCAATTGTTATATCTTCGCCGCCACTAGCCAAGAAGTCGTTTAGATACTTTTCACTCTCTTTTATATCTTTTTCTTTTTCAATTGCAACTAGTTTTTTATAAAGAGGTAACAATATATCAGCTATATGCTTAGAAACTGCTTTTCTATATGCTCTATATCCTTTGATTTCTTTGGTATTTATATCTCTTATTATCTCAAAATGAGTAAATACCCAATAGTATCTTCCACTTTTTGCCAAATTTTTTATAACTGTTATAATATTATGCCCATTTTCAATTCTCTCCCATAGTAATTTAAAAATAATGCGTGGCATATCAGGATGTCTTACTATGCTATGGGGTTGGCCTATTAGTTCTTTTTTACTATAACCAGAGATTTCTGCAAAATAGTCATTACACTCTACTATCACGCCTTTTGTATCTGTTTGCGATTCTATATATTTTGTATTATCAAGTATAATTTCTTCATTTATTGGTTCTATTTTTTTCATTTTTCATCCTTTAATATTTTTTTTCGTATCTTTGGATTTGTCATATTCTCACCTCTTAACATTCTTAATCGCATCTCTTTAAAACTTATATATTTTTCAGAATTTTTTTCATGCGCTCCAAATCCATAATGCATAGGTGTTTGAAAATCACTTATGCTATAGTATGCCTTCTTGGCATCAATCCACTTTTTGCTATCCATAGAATATGCCCAAATCACAACATCTTTTGGCTCAATTTTTTTAGAATTTAACCATAATATTGCACATCCAGGGTCATCAAAAAAATGTGTTTTAAAATCACTTGTGATAATTTGCATAGCAAAAGTGTTTCCCGAGAGATACATGTGGCATTGTGGGTCTTGCAACTTATTTGGGATAATTTTAAGAGGGATTTTTTGCTCATTTTTTATATCACTCAAGTTTTTATTTCCACTCATTTTAAAATAAATTAAACCCGTTAAAACTATAATAGGTAAAATAATTAATATAATTTTTTTCATAACCAAACTCCATTTTTAATATGATAAACTACAGGATATATACTAATTATCAAAGCATATATAACAATAAATAT
>JAADIZ010000009.1 GCA_013151055.1 Campylobacterota bacterium | reverse complement strand
TTGCACTACTCATAATATTTTTTACTAATTTTTTAACATCCATCCTCTATCCTTAAAATATTATACATCAATTCCATTTAATCTAAGCAAACTCTCCACTTTTGGCTCCTCTCCTCTTAATTTAAAATACAAATCTTGCATACTTTTGCTTCCACCCTTCCCTAGTATGATTTCAAGATAATCTTTACCAATTTTTGTATCAAATATCCCCTCATCTACTACACTAAAAAAAGTATCTGCACTAAGTACTTCTGCCCATTTATAGCTATAATACCCTGCCGCATATCCGCCTGCAAATATATGTGCAAAACCATTTTGAAACTTATTGTATGACGGTGGTTTCAAAAGAGATGTTTTTTCTCTGATAAAATCTAGTAATTCTTGTATCTGCTCACCCGTATGCAAAGCTTGATGAAGTTTAAAATCAAAAAGTGAAAACTCTACTTGTCTGAGCATTCCTAGTGCTGATTGGAAATTTTTAACATTTACTATATTTTCTATCATCTCATCACTTAAAACTTCACCACTTTTATGGTGTTTTGCGAAAATCTTTAAAACTTTTGGTTCATATGCAAAATTTTCTAAAAACTGCGATGGAAACTCAACTGCATCCCACTCAACTCCAGCGATTCCACTCACACCATTTTCACTCACTTTACTTAACATATGATGAAGCGCGTGTCCCATCTCATGAAAAAGTGTCACAACATCATCATGCCTTAAAAGAGATGGTGAATTTACAGAATCAGGAAAATTTGCCACGATAAAAGCCGATGCCAAATGCTCTTTGCCATTTTCATCTATATGGTGACTTTGCCAATTATGCATCCAAGCTCCACCTTTTTTGCCAAGTCTACTCTCTAAATCCAAATAGAGTCTTGCGCGAACATTTCCATCTACAAGCACATCATATGAAGTAGCCTTTTTATCCCAAAGTTTTTCATCATTTTTGACAAACTCTATGCCAAAAAGCATATTTAAAAATTTAAAAAGTCCATCAACGACAGAGTTTTGTTCAAAATATGGACGATATAACTCTTGGTCATAGTTATATTTTGATTTTTTTAGTTTTTGAGCATAAAAAGAGAGATCATAACTTTGCAAATCATCAAGCTTGGCAAAACTCTTTAACTCTTCTAACTCTTTTTTAGCCATTGGCATCGCAGAATTTGCTAACTTTTCTAAAAACTCTATAACACTTTTTTCATCTTTTGCCATCTTTGGAGCTATCGAATACTTGGCATAATTTTCAAATCCTAAAATCTTTGCCATCTCTTGACGAAGTTGCATCAATTCATCTATAATTTGAGCATTTTGTGGGGCTTTTGTAACAAAAGCTTCATAATATCTTTGTCGTATATCTCTATCTTTTCCATAAGTCATATAAGTTATATATGGAGGCATTTGCAGAGTAAATTTATACTTTTTAACTCCGTCAATCTCTACTTCATAGCTTTTTTTGTCATTATCACTAAGTCCATCAACGCCTTTATCGTTTAAAATCAACTCATACTCATTTATGGCATTTATCAAATTTTGTGAAAAGTTATTTGATAACTCACTAATTTTTAGATTTATCTCCTCTAATCTCTGCTTCTTTTTATCATCTAAGTTTGCACCACTTAGCTCAAAATTTTGTATATTTAATTCAACCACCCTTTTTTGTTCATCATTTAAACTACTATCTTTTTCTATCTCTTTAAAAGCTTTATAGATATCAAGATTTTGTGAAAGTTTAGTAGAAGTTTAGTAGAATACTCTGTGATAATCGGCAATGAATTTGTATATATCTCTTGTGTTTTTTCACTATTATTTACAGAATTCAAATGCGAAAGTGGGGTAAAAAACTCTTCCATATCCTCTTCCATAAGTTCCATGGGCTTCACAAAATTTGCAAAATTTTTCTCTTTAATATCTAGTAACTTTTCTATCTTAGCATTATTATTTTCTACCTTATTTTCTAAGTTTTCGATAAAATTATCCAAATCAACTTTAAACTCTAAAAACTTTTTCATTCTCTCTCCAAATTTTTCTTGAAATTATAGCAGTTATTTAAAAACTAATGCAAAATAGGCTATAATATTGAGTTGTATGTAAGTACCTAGCCATAATTAAAAAATATATTGAAATTTCAATAATGTATAAATATTTGCAAAAAGATAAAGATATAGCTTGAAATGCTCTAAATCTTGTTTTTTATGCGAGGAGAAATAGATGAGTATTAAAGTAGATGAGACTATTAAAAAGTTGTGAAGAGTAGGACTCTTTAAGAGAGATAAGAAATATTCTCTCACATGAATATCCATTTGACACAAAAGAGAGAATTGAAAATATAAAAATGGCACTAAAAGGGTATGAAAAATTAAAAACTATATATAAAAAGGTAAAATATGAGGCTAAAAAATATAGATAAAAAAGCCATAAGAGATAGTTTTTTTACCACCTTTGGTTCTGGAAAAATCTATCTTTTTGGAAGTAGGGTTAACGATTCTCTTAGGGGCGGAGATATAGATTTGTATCTTATTACAGACTCAAAAGAGAACTTGGTACAAAAAAAAGTGGATTTTTTGGTAAAACTCAAAAGAGCCATAGGAGAACAAAAGATTGATGTGGTTATTAGTAGAGATAGCTCAAGAGTGATAGAGCAAGAGGCTTTGAAAAATGGGATATTGATAAATGAAATATGATATTATCGTAGTCGGTGGCGGTCATGCTGGTATAGAAGCTGCCCTTGCTAGTGCTAGACTTGGACAAAAAACTCTGCTTTTGACGATGTTGGTTGAGCAAATTGGAGCGGCTAGTTGCAATCCTGCTATCGGAGGACTTGCTAAAGGGCATTTAGTCAAAGAGTTAGATGCACTTGGCGGACAAATGGGAATAACTACTGATGCGACAGGCATACAATACAGAATTCTAAACCAATCAAAAGGACCAGCTGTCCAAGGAAGCAGAGCACAAATCGACATGGATAGATATAGAATTTTTATGCGAAACATCGTCTTAAACACTGAAAATTTAAATGTTACTCAAGAGATTGCACAAGATATCCTAAGTGATGAACAAAAAGTTACAGGTATAAAAACTCATCTTGGAAATGTCTATACAGCTAAAAAAATTATCCTAACAACAGGCACCTTCATGAAGGGACTCATACACATAGGTGAGTACAAACAAAATGCGGGTAGATTTGGTGAATTCCCCTCTGTAAATCTCTCT
>JAADIZ010000038.1:1082-3208 GCA_013151055.1 Campylobacterota bacterium | reverse complement strand
TGAGTGAAATTTAAAAATATACTTATATAAGGTTATTACAGCATGAAATTACATCTTATATTTATTGGCAATAAATTTATATATAACAAGTCTCTAAAAGAGTATGTAATTAGAAAAATTGAGCAAAAAGCTGATTTTATAGATTCTATTACATATTTTAAAGAGAGTGATAATTCTTTGTTTTTATATTTACAGCAAGAGTTAAATTTATCAGATAAGCTAATTGTTGTTACATCAAAACAGCATTTCTCTACAGTTGGAAAACTAATATGTACAGCAACAAGTGATAATCAAATACTTAAAGATGGTATATTAATCCCTTCAAAAGTTAATCTTTTTGAAAATGGAAGTTATCTTTTAGAATATGAAAAATCTATAACAAATGTTCTTCATATTGATGAGATGCAAAAGTTTCCAGAGATACTTTTATATTTTGAAGATTCAAAAGCAACTATTCATATATTTGAAGAAGAAAAAGATACTACTCTCGTTATATTAAATCCAATAGCGCAAACATATGATGTAAAAATAGATGTTGTAACTATTATAGACGGATGGCTAAGGGTTGATGTTAGAAGTAAAAAGTATGGAAATATATCAAAGTTTATAACTTCAGCTAAACAATTATTACCAAATAAACTTATAGGTGGAGAGTGTATAGTTACTTATATTATTAGTAAGCTTGAACTTTATAAAAGAAAAATTTCTTTTGCAGAGAGCTGTACGGGTGGGCTTTTAACTTATTATTTTACAAAAAGAAATGGAGCTTCTAAAATACTAGACGGTTCTTTGGTAACTTATTCAAATACTATAAAAGAAAATTGGCTTGGTGTTGAGAGTGAAACTTTAAAAAAATTTGGTGCAGTTAGTGATGAAGTGGTAGAAGAGATGAGTGAAGGAGTTATGAATGTAAGTAGTTCTGACTACTCTATCTCTATTAGTGGGGTTGCGGGAGATAGTGGAGGAACGGACTTTAAGCCAGTTGGAACGATATATATAAGTATAAGAACTAAAACAAAACATGAAGAGATTCGTCTAGATCTTAAGGGGGATAGAAATTATATTCAGTATCAAAGTGTACTTTTTTGTATTAAAATGCTGTTATTAATAGATAAAGAGATATTTTTTTAAATTTAAGAGTTTTTATCTTGACAATTAAAACCTATTTGCCTATAATTTCGACCTCTAAACAAATAGAGAAAACGTCTTGTTAGCTCAGCTGGTAGAGCACGTCACTTTTAATGATGTGGCCGATGGTTCGAATCCATCACAGGACACCATTTTTTGTTTATTTGCACTGAAGTTTAAAGCTCACGTACCATTTGTACGCTTCACTTGAAACTTAGGCACAACTAAATCAAAAAAAATATTTAGACTAAAAAATACAATTTTTTCTTAATCGAGGAAAAGATTTGCGAAGCATACAATAGTATGTGAGGAAATTTTTGACGAAAAGTAAGGAATAAATTTGCGGTGGTAGCTCAGTTGGTTAGAGTACCTGCCTGTCACGCAGGGTGTCGAGGGTTCGAGTCCCTTCCACCGCGCCATTTTTTTGTTTATTTGCACCGAAGCTTTAAGCTCACGTACTTGATGTACGCTTCGCTGAAATCTTAGGCACAACTAAATCAAAAAAATTAATATATTTAAACTAAAATTCTTGATTTTTTCTTTAATCTAGGAAAGAATGAGCGAAGCATATTTTAATATGTGAGTGATTGATTGACGATAAGTAAAGTAAAAAGCATAATTTTGGGCGTTTAGCTCAGTGTTTAGCTCAGTTGGTAGAGCGCTACCCTTACAAGGTAGATGTCACAAGTTCGAGTCTTGTAATGCCCACCATTTTTTGCAATATTTGCACAAAATGATTTGTTCATGTATGAAAGTACACTTCACAAGCCATTTAATACAACTATTACAAAAAAACTCAATTAACCTTTTGTTAAATGAAAGTGACCCTTTCGTCTAGTGGCCAAGGACACTATCACTTCATGGTAGGGACAGAGGTTCAAATCCTTTAGGGGTCGCCACATTTTTTTGGTGTTATTTTAGAAAATTCTTGATTTTTTCTTTAATCTAGGAAAGAATGAGCGAAGCATATTTTAATATGTGAGTGATTGATTGACGAT
>JAADIZ010000038.1:0-1047 GCA_013151055.1 Campylobacterota bacterium | reverse complement strand
GTTTAGCTCAGTTGGTAGAGCGCTACCCTTACAAGGTAGATGTCACAAGTTCGAGTCTTGTAATGCCCACCATTTTTTGCAATATTTGCACGAAATAGTTTGTTCATGTACTATCGTGCACTACACAAAATATTTAGCACAACTATTACAAAAACAAGTTTTTTGAAATTAACTCACAAAAGACAAATTTTTTAATTATAATTTTTTCTTAATTGAGGAAAAGATTTATGAAGCATACTCTAGTATGTGAATGAATTTTTACGAAGAGTAAGAGATAAATGCGCGGTGGTAGCTCAGTTGGTTAGAGTACCTGCCTGTCACGCAGGGTGTCGAGGGTTCGAGTCCCTTCCACCGCGCCACTTTCTATTTAAACATCTGGCATAATATTAGTAATATCAAATGAGTATTTTTCATCTTCACTATATGCTGAGTCAAAAATTAAATTATCATTTATTTTAGACATTTTAAACAGTTTTATTTTAATATCTTCATTTACAATATGTTCTATCAGTATTCGTTTTGCAATAATTCTCATTTTTATTTTAAGTATGCTTAGTTTTGAAGATGATTTAACGGTTTTAGTAAGTTTATTTATCAAATCTTGATGAAGTTGTTTATGCCATTCTAGTTCAGGATATTTTATAGATAACATATATTTTTCTTCATCATCAAAGTGATTTTTTATATATTTATTAAATTCATTTAATATTGTTTTGAACTCGTTTTTTGTATTTTTAATATCATCTAAGGCATATAATTTACCTACTAAAACAAATAGTTGCTTATGTTGAATATCAATAGCATCAATATTTAATTTATATCTATCATCCCATAGTATTTCTTTATCTATTAACATTTTTGATCTTTATACAAAACTCTTAGTCCCTCGTCCATCATACATATCTTTATATCTAAATGTAATAAGATTTTGCATAATTGCAAATAGTATGATAAAGTTTAAAAAACTACTGCCTCCATAACTAAACATGGGCAGAGGTACTCCAACAACTGGAGCGTATCCTATGGTCATAGCTATATTTACTCCCA
>JAADIZ010000115.1:3275-4516 GCA_013151055.1 Campylobacterota bacterium | reverse complement strand
TTCCAACCTATGAGATAGTAGAGTTCAAGGTTTATTTTAAAGAGCTGACGAGACTCAGTAACAGACAAAAGACTAAAATGCAGATAGGTGGCATAATGGGAGAAATCAAATATAAAAATTTAGATAAAAAAAGCTATGAACTGCTAAAACTTGGCGAAATCATAGGGATAGGCAAACAGTGTGTTTTTGGATTGGGAAAGATAAAAGTGGAGGATATGAAATGAAAAATGTAGATATGATAGCACTTGCGGGACTTTTGCATGATATAGGAAAGTTTGGGCAAAGAGCGGGAATAGAGCTAAAAGATGGCATATATCAACAATATGATTATAGATATACTCATGCGAGATATACGGCTCAGATATTAAATGAACTAAGCTTTAACTTAGGAGATGAATTTAGTGATATAAGTGCAACTCACCATAATCCAAAAGATGATCTTAGCTGGATAATAGCCTCAGCCGATAGGATGGCAAGTGGTTTTGAGAGAGAAACATTTGAAGAGTATAATGAAAAAAGTGATAAAGAGGATTTTAAAAAGCAGAGGCTTTGGTATCTTTTTGATAAAAACAAAAGATATAAGATAGATGTTTTAAAACCTGAAAACATTATGCCAAAAGATGATAGAGCAGTTACAAATGAATATAAAGAGTTGTGGGAAAAATTTGAAGATGATTTAAAGAGTATAAAAGAGAAAGGAAAAAGTATAGTAGATAGCTTTACGATAGACTATATACTTAAAAAATACACCTCTTTCATACCAAGCTCTACCACTTTCAAACTAAAAGATTATGCTCCTGTTAAGGCAAATATTCCTCTTTATGAGCATAGCAAAGCAACGGCAGTTTTTGCAAGTGTGATATATAAGCTTTATGAGAAAAACAATCATAATATCACAAACTACTATAAAGATAAAAGTGGAGATATGGAGCAAAATGATATGCTCCTGATAGCAGGGGATTTTTTCGGTATCCAAAAGTTTATATTTGACTCTGTGCCGACTGCAAAAGCAAGTAAAATACTAAGAGCAAAATCTGCTTATATACAGATACTAACAAAAACTATAGCTTTTTATATAGTTGAGAGATTGGAACTTAGCCATCAAAGTATCATCACTACAAATGCAGGAAAATTCGAGATACTAGGGGTAAATGATGACGATACTAAAAAGAAATTAAAAGAGATTCGAAAAGAGCTTGATAGTTTTTTTATCAAAGAGTATTTTGGTGAGAGTGGACTAG
>JAADIZ010000115.1:1399-3246 GCA_013151055.1 Campylobacterota bacterium | reverse complement strand
TTATAGAAAAAGATAGATATAAAAACTCTCTAAGAAAAAAACTCTCTAATCAAGTTGAAAAAGATAAATTTAAAAAATTTAGTCTTAGAGAAATAGATCCTGTTTTAAAGTATGATGAGGATATAAACAACCATAATCTTTGTGAACTTTGCAATAAAAGAAAAAAAATAGATGATGAAAGTTGTGTAAGTTGTTCTAAATTTGTAAATATAGGCAGAGATTTAGCAAAAAGTAGCTTTATGACTATTTCTAAGGGTAGTGGTCAAATATCAATAATTGCAGATTATTATATAAATTTTGTAAATGAAATAGAAAGAATAGATAATGCCATTGCTATCTTTGATATACAAAATGATGAAGTTTTTAGAGGATATGCTAAATGGGAATTAAAATCTTATGTAAAAATAGATGATGAAAAAAATATTTTAACTTTTGAGGATTTAGCTAAAAACAGTGTAAAAAATGGTAAAAAAGATAACAAAAGAGAGCATGGAGTAGAGGCTTTGATGGCTCTAAAAGGTGATGTGGACGGTATGGGCAACTTTATAAAGGATAAAAATTCACAAGTTACCAATTCCTTTGCAAGGTATAACTTTTTTTCAAGAATGATAGACTATTTCTTTAGTGTAAAAGCTTCAAAAATGATGGAGGGTAGAGACTTATATACCGTTTTTGCTGGAGGAGATGATATATTTGTACTCGGGGCTTGGGATGAGGTTATAGAGTTTGCCAAAGAGCTAAGAGAGGAGTTTATGAAGTTTGCCGACGGAAGTGATTTGACGCTGTCAGTCGGTATGGTGATGACAAAACCAAATAAACCTATAAATTTTGTAGCTGATATTAGTGAAAAAGCCTTGGAAAAAGCAAAGGAGATAGATGAAAATAAAGATGCTATATCTCTTTTTGGAGAAACTGTGAAATGGGATAAATATACAGATAAAAACAATGCTCAATATTTTTTAGAAGAGTTAGAATATTTTGATGAAAATTATCTTGAAATAAATACAGGATTTTTATATAGACTTTTAGAATTTATTCAAATGTCAAAAGAGTCTAAAAACAATCCACTGCAAACTATCTGGAAATCAAAACTAGCTTACAGTTTCAGTAGAAATATTTTGGAAAAAGTTAAAAATGATAGCACAAAGTTAAAAGAGGCAAAAAGGTTATTGGCTTTTATAAACAATATGATTGAAAAAGAGCCAGAAATTAGTAAAATGATACTAAGTGAATTTATATATAAAAGGAGGATAGTGTAGTGGCAACAAATATAGTTTTAAATTATAAAAAAGACTCAGAGCTTTTTAATGAGACTGCAAAAGAGTGGGCAGAAGAGATAGGCTCAGGAGTGCAAAACACTCAAATAAGAAAATTCTACGATAAAGTTTTAGAGTTGAACGATAAAGCAAAGCATGAGGATATTGATGAGATTATTCCATTTGTTAAGATGTTAAATTCTAAAGTATCTTATGCGAGTCAAAGAAGTAGTGGTGGGGGAAAACTTATAAATAGAGCTTTTGTTCAAATGATGAATGAATGTATAAAACAAGTAAATTCAAAAGAGTCTTTAAATACATTTAAACTCTTTTTTGAAGCAGTTATTGGATTTCACAAAAGTTTACAAGGGAGAAGATAGTCATGAAGATAGTAAATTTAAAAGGACAGATAGAGTTGCTTAGTGGTCTTCACATAGGCGGAGGGGATGACACTATGAAGATAGGTGGTATCGATAACGGTGTTATAAAAGATATAAATACCGATAAACCCTATATCCCCGGAAGTAGCCTAAAAGGCAAGATGAGAAGTTTGTTAGAGTGGGATATAGGAGTTGTTGGCATAGGAGATGG
>JAADIZ010000115.1:0-1358 GCA_013151055.1 Campylobacterota bacterium | reverse complement strand
GTGATGAAAAAATCAAAAAAGATGCCATAAATCTACTCAAGCTTTTTGGAGATAGTAGCAGCGATAATATCTTTGGTATCACTCGTATCAGTGTGGGAGATTGTTATCTTTCAAATGAGTCAAAAGGTATGGAGCTTTCAGAAGCTAAATATGAAAATGTTATAGATAGACAAAAAGGAACTGCTTCAAATCCAAGACAAACAGAAAGAGTTCCGGCAGGAGTGAAGTTTGATTTTGATATAAGGATAAAAGTTCTTGATGAAGATGACAAAGATGAACTTTTTGAGATGGTAAAAAAAGGATTTGAACTTGTAGAAAATGATTATCTTGGTGGTAGTGGATCTCGCGGATATGGAAGAGTAAGATTTCATACAAGTGAGTAAGATATGAAACTATATAAAACAACCATAGCCCCTATTTCAAACTTTGCTACACTTTTAAAGGGTGACACGATTTTTGGTCAAATTTGCTGGGCATTGAGTTTTGTTGATAAGAATAGATTTCAAAATCTACTCAGCAAGTATGAGACTTCACCTTTTCTGATAGTCTCTGATGGTTTTGCAAGTGGTTACCTTCCAAAACCTACTATACCATCAGTATATTTAAACGAAGACGGGAGAGAGAAAAAGATAAATAGAAAAAAGATATGGCTAACTTCTAAAGAACTTGAAAACTTGGAGTTTCACAAAGCAAGAACAGATAAAGAAGTTGGAAATATTGATAAAAAAGAGACTATCACAAGAAACTCTATTAACTATAAAACATTTACGACTGGACAAGGCAGTGACCCTTATGGGGTAGATGAGATGAGTATATCCAAAAAAGATATCTACTTTTTGATTGGTGATAACTTTACGCTTGAAGAGTTGCAGGAGTGCTTTGAGCTTGTATCTAAAATGGGTTATGGAAAAGACAGTAGCATAGGAAAAGGCAGATTTAGTTTTGATTCTTTTAAAGAGATAAAAATAGATAATATATCAACAACTTTTATGACTTTAAGCCCGTTTTCTCCTGAGAAATTGGAGTGTAAAGAGTTGTTTTATACCACTTTTACAAGATTTGGAAAAACAGGAGCAACAAGAGCAAATAGAAATCCATTTAAAAAACCGATACTTTTTGCTGATACTGGTACGGTTGTGATATTTGAAGAGAAAAAAGAGATAAACTATATCGGAAAAGCTATAAAAGATATATCTACATATAGAGATATTGTTCACCAAGGATATAGTATAGTGATGCCACTAAAGGATATATCATGAAAGATTTAAAAAGTTATAAGTTGATAATTACAGCATTAACTCCTATCCATATAGGCACAGGTGAAGTTTATGAGCCTACAAATTTTGTGATAGATGGTG
>JAADIZ010000032.1 GCA_013151055.1 Campylobacterota bacterium | reverse complement strand
AATTCCTCGCGACTGAAGCTTCGCCTTTGGCGAGAATATTTCATTTAATGTCCTATTTAGTGGAAGTGAAACTTCTGCTAAATTTTCCATATTTTTATATATATTCAAAAATTATATTCCTAAAGGAATGAGTTTATTTTGTCTGTTAAAATTTGTTTTGATGAAGCACCAACCATTTGGTCAACTAACTCACCATCTTTGAAAAATAAAATTGTTGGAATTGACCTAATTCCATATTTTACTGCTACATCTTGCTCATCATCAGTATTTACTTTACAGATATTAGCCTTTGCGTCAAAATCTTCAGCTAACTCTTCTATCACTGGAGCTATCATTCTACAAGGTCCACACCATGGAGCCCAAAAGTCAACCAATGATACACCTTTACTTACTGTGCTATCAAAATTTGATGCATTTAATTCTATATATTTTCCCATAATTTTCTCCTAAATTTTAAATTTTAAAAATAGACAGTATTATACAAATACTATCTTTAAAGTTACCATAGCTTAGATATTTAATTTTTAAAAACTTATATTATCTAACAGCTCAATCTCTAAAGGAGTTACCAAGGCAGCACATATCTGATACTCTTCATCATGATTATTTAACATAAAAAAATAATCAATTGTCCTGATAATTTTTTTCATTTTTGAAGGGGTAATTCTATAAATTGGATCGTATTTTTTTGAGTATTTAACTTCAAAAAAACTTAGAACTTCACCTTTTTTTGCAATTATATCTATCTCTCCAAATTTTGAATGAAAATTTCTTTTTATTATTTTATATCCATTTTTACTTAAATATTTTTCCACTCTATCTTCTGCTTCTAATCCAATTTTTAGGCTCAAAAATTACTCTTCTATCCTAATCATAGCAGGAAGTTGTTTCACAAACTCACAAACACCAATCTTTTTTATAGCATTTTGTATATCTTTTTCAAAACATTGATGAGTAGAAAAAAGAAGTGTTGCAAATTTATCATCTACGCTTTGTTTTTGCAAAAAACTATTGATTGATATATTGTTTTCTCCTAAAATATTTGAAATTTGCGACAAAACTCCAATTTTATCTTTTACTTCAATTCTCACATAATATTTTGTAAAAATTTCATCTGAATTTTTAAGTTTTAGCATATCATTTTCGAGTATCTTTTTAAACCCAAGCATCGGCGAGCTATTGTCATTTCTTGCTATGTCTATGATGTCAGCTACAACTGCACTAGCTGTCGCATCTCCTCCAGCTCCTGGACCATAGTACATAGTTTCTCCGACTCTATCACCCACTACACTTACACCATTCATGACACCATCAACTTTGGCTATCATTTCATTAGAGTTTATCAAAGCTGGATGGACTCTAAGTTCCACACTGTTGCCTATTTTTTTGGCAATAGTAAGTAGTTTTATACTATATCCAAACTCTTTTGCAAAAAAGATATCCTCGCTATTTATATTTTCTATCCCTTCAATAAGTATATCTTCTGGTTTTGCATCTATCCCATAAGCGATACTAGCTAAAATCAACAATTTATGAGCCGCATCAAATCCACCTATATCAAACGAAGGGTCTGCTTCAGCGTAACCTAATTCTTGAGCTTCTTTTAAAATTTCATCAAATTCTACGCCTTCATTCATCATTTTAGTCAACATATAATTGCAAGTACCATTCATGATACCTTTGATTGATTCAATATGATTTGCACTAAGTCCCTCTCGCAAAGCTTTTATAATAGGGATACCGCCTGCCACACTTGCCTCAAACCCTATAGGTTGTCTTTTTGCACTTTGTTGAAGTTCATATCTATGATATGCAAGCATAGCTTTATTTGCAGTAACTACAGCTTTGCCTTTTGCCAAAGCTTTTTTAACAACTTCAAAAGCATCATCAATACCGCCCATAAGCTCAACTACTATATCGATACTCTCATCATTTAATATATCATCAACATCATCACTTAGAGGTATATTTATACTTCTATTTTTGTCCAAATTTTTAACTACTCCTAAAATGGGAGTAATCTGCTTGCCTGCTCGTGCAGTTATAATATCTCTGTTTTCTTTTAAAATCTTAACGACACTGCTTCCTACTGTTCCTACGCCTATAATTCCTACTTTTATCATTTTTCCAAACTCTTTAAATATTTTTTTACATTTCTTGCTGCTTGTCTAATTCGATTTTCATTTTCAATTAAGGCAATTCTCACATAATTATCTCCGTGTTCTCCAAAACCAATCCCAGGACTCACTGCTATCTTTGCTTTGGTTAAAAGCTGTTTTGAAAACTCCATACTTCCCAAATGAGATGCAACTTCTGGGATTTTCGCCCAAACAAACATCGTAGCTTTTGGTGTTATCATGTCCCATCCAGCATTTTTAAAACTCTGAATTAGAACATCTCTTCGCTTTTTATACACATCTATTATATCCTGTACACACTCTTGAGGACCGTCTAATGCTATGGTAGATGCCACTTGAATTGGAGTAAACATACCATAATCAAACCAAGATTTTATCTTTTGGAGTGCACCTATTAACTTTGGATTTCCAACTAAAAATCCTACTCTCCAACCTGCCATATTGTAACTTTTTGATAAAGTTGTACTTTCAACTGCCACATCTTTAGCTCCTTCAACTTCAAAGATAGAAGGAGTTTTATACCCATCAAATGTGATATCAGCATACGCAATGTCACTAATGATATAAAATCTCTCTTCTTTAGCATACGCTACTAAATCCTCATAAAATGATTTATTTACAGTTACTGTTGTTGGATTATGTGGAAAATTTACTACTACAAATTTTGGCTTAGGGACAGAATCCCTAAAAGCTTTTTTTAGTTTGAAAAAGAATTTTTCAGTATCTAATTCAAAATTATCATTAAAATCCAATCCCATCTTATGCACATTTCCACCAGCTAAGATAAATGCTTGAGAATGTATAGGGTAAGCTGGATCTGGGACAACTGCGACATCCCCTGGGTTTGTAATGGCTTGTACTAAATGCACATAACCCTCTTTGCTTCCAAGAGTTGCCACTGCTTCAGTATCAGGGTTTAAATCAACTCCATATCTTTTTTTATACCAATTACAAATCGCAAGTCTTAACTTATAGATACCTTTGCTTACGCTGTAACCGTGTGTTTTATCTTTATCGACTGACTCAATCAGTTTGTCTATGATATGCTGAGGAGTTCTCCCATCTGGATTTCCCATAGAAAAATCTATGATATCTTCACCCGCTCGCCTAGCTTTTAATTTTATCTCATTTATTTCAGCAAAAACATAATTTGGCAATCTTTCTATTGTATTAAATCTAATTTCATCAAACATCCTATTTCCCCTTTTAAATGGGCAAAGCCCATTAAAAATTCCTCGCTACTGTTGTTTTAACTGACGCTAAGAATTTGTTATTTTTACTTACTAAAGTATGAGCTGACGCTCTGCAACATTTCAAGTTACTCAATTAGCACTTTTTAAGTATATTGATAATCCATGTTTTATATTATCAAGTGTATATAAATCTCCGATTTTTATATATTTGCTATTTATCGGTATTTTTACCTCTACCACATAAGTTCTCTCATTGATAATTTTTTGAGATATCACATGAAGACCCCTATCTAAGAAAATAATTTTAGGATACCAATGATCACTAAAGCTAGTCCTTATTTTGATGCTACTTGCACCATTATTTTGTATCAAATAATCCGAGATTGGCTTTTTAAATTTAACAGTAGTATCGATATCAACCACTTTTGCATCTAGTTTTGCATTATCAGAGTTAATCTTATATACCCAATAATTTTCTTTTTTTTTGGATATATCATCGATTGTACAACCTCTTTTTTCTAACTCCTTAGCAAAAAGTATAGGATTTACTAAGTGCTCAGTCCTAAGGTTTATAGACCACAAAAACTTGCCATCACTTTTTTGGGCTTGGCTAGTTAGAAAGTAATTGTAACCTATGGCATCCAAAGATTCACTAACTACTTTGATAAAAATTAACGGATTCTTATCTGTTATAAAGTCTATATTTAAAGAAACAGGTTGTTTGTAAAACATCTTAAAAAGACCGTTTTCTTTAAGTACTTCTATGACCTTTAAACTATCAACATTTCCATCAGATTTTCTATAAAAATCATCACTATTTTTAAATAATATCTTAATAAGATTTACCTGCTTGGCATATTGCTCAGGTGAAAGATAATTTCGTATTTTATCATCTAGGTTTGCAAATAAAACAGTCGTTAGCACTATAAATATAAAAAGTTTTCTTACCAAAGAGAACCTTTGTTTAATTCCTTGAATTTGTCCAAGGAAATTTCAGTTATATTGCCATCTTTTATAAGAAATTTCATCGGTCGTTGCGAATTAAATTTCGTTAGTTTACCTTTAAAATATAGATTAAAATCTCCATGTCCTGTTGTAATTAACTGCTCTCTTGAAGGCTCTAGCGTAAAATTACCATCACCTAAGAATGATTTTCTCTTAAAATTATCTAAGTATATGATACCAATCCATAATTTAGTATTTGGAGATATCAAAGAAAGTGCACCTGTTGTGTTAGCTTCTTTTGTTTGAACAGGTTGGGTTATTTTTGCATCTATTTTAGTAATATTTTGTTCTTTTTTTGCTTTTGCAACACTATCATTAAAACTACTATTATTGGTATTAGAATTTTGCATTGCGATTTCACCACTAGTATTTACATCAACTGCTTGATTAGTCGTATCAACTGGTATTTCGTCTGTCTTTAGAGTTTTTTTAGCTTCATTTACAACAGGAGTTTGTTCATATGTATAATTTGTATCATTTTTCAATAATGGAGTTTCAAAAAAATTAAGCCTTTGATTTAAAAAAACATATGCTCCATACAAGATAGCACCTAAAATAGCAATTGAAATAATAGTTAGTATATATTTGGGAAATATTTTTGGTTTTTGGACTATAAATATCTTTTGTTTCCCCTCAGCATCCTCAATATCATCCCAATACTGATTTGCCTGTTCAGCCCAATCACTCAAATCAAGTTTATACTCTCTTGAGATAATTTTTATAAAGCCGACTGCTGTTGCTTTATGTAATTTTTTAAAATCACAATCTACTATACTTTGTAAATTTTTCACTTCTATATGCGTTACTTTACAAACTTCTTTAAGCCCTATTTCTTCAAGTACTTTGATATCATCCATTAAAAATCCTATCGCACAGTATCGCTGTTGCGACACCAACATTTAAAGAGTCAAAATCTCTCGCCATATTTATAGATACAACCTTATCTAATCTAGTTTTTATTTTATTTGGAATTCCTTCACCTTCACTGCCCATCATCAAAGCAATCTTATCATCAAATTTTACATGTTGCACAGATTGTCCATCCATATCAGCCCCATAAAGTGTAAAACCTATCTGTTTTAACTCATTTACAAGATCAAGTGTATTTGGTTGCAATACCAATGGCATCTCAAAAATGGCTCCACTACTTGTTCTTATAATTGCTTCTAAATTTATACTTTTTATCCCACTGATGATGATACTTTCAACTCCAAAAGCATAAGCACTTCGCACAATGGCACCAATGTTGCCAACATCGGTAATGCCTTGCAATATAAGCAAAAATGAGCTCTTCTTTATCTTTGAAAAATCTGTAAAATCTATATCTTCAATCTCGGCAATAAATCCTTGGTGATTGCCACCACGACTTAGAGCTTGTGCTTTTTTATTATCCACCAAAACAACATCATCACAAGCCTTTTTAATTCGATAAAAAAGTTTTTGATCACACTTTTTTGACAATTGAACTTTTACCAATTTTTTTGGATATTTATTTAAAATATATAAAAATAGTTGCTTACCATAAATAGTCATATATCAATTGTACCTAAAATATCTTAAAAAGCACTATAAATCACAAAGCGTATCATAACACTCTTTTATACTTTTTCCTGTCATTTTTGATAGGAGTTTTGCCTTTTGCTTAGGTTGGATATCAAGTGATTTTATATCTTCTTGGCTTAAAGCAGTGCCGTATTCTTTAGCTTTAGGCTCTAAAACCAAAGCCCATTCGCCCCTGTTATCAATATTTTCCAAAAAAATTGGAAAATCTGAACACAAAGCAAAAAACTTTTTTTCAAATTTTTTAGTTGCCTCTTTTATGGCAAAAAGTTTTCTACTTGGGCATATTTTTGCTAATTCTAAAGAGAGTTTTAAGATTCTATGTGGAGATTCATAAAGAATAGTTGTAGTGGTTGAATCTACAAAAATACTTAGTGCGTCAACCCTCTCTTTTCCTTTATGAGGTAAAAAACCAAAAAAATTAAATTGATTTGAATTAAATCCACTTGAAGCATAAGCTAAAAGAAGGGCATTTGCACCTGGCAAAACCTCATAAGATATGCCATTGTTTTGACAAAATTGCACCAATGATGCACCTGGATCACTGACGCAAGGCATCCCTGCATCACTCATGAAAGCTATATTTTTAGAAAAAATTTCTATTTCGAGTGAAGACAATACCTTTTTATCATTATGTGAATGAAAGGAGATAAATTGTTCTATTTTAAATTTTATATTGTGTCTTAGTGAAAGTAAATTTAGGAGTTTTTTTGTGACTCTTGTATCTTCGCACAAGAGGATTTGCATTTCAGCTAAAAGCTTCAAGCTTCTAACTGAAATGTCGTCTAAGTTTCCTATCGGTGTAGGAATTAGATAAACCAAGTTTTTGGCACCATAATTTTAAAAAACTACTTCATATTGTATTTTTTCTTAAACTTCTCAACTCTTCCTGCTGCATCCACTATCTTTTCACTTCCTGTAAAAAATGGATGGCATTCGTTACAAATATCAATTCTCATTTCTGGTTTATTTGACATTGTTTCAAATTTATTTCCACATGCACAACTAACTGTACAAGCAACATATTCTGGATGAATATCTTTTTTCATTGTTACTTTCCTTGTTTTTATAAATTAAGTTCCCCTAATATCAGTATAGTAAAACATCTCTAAGCCCTATTAGATGTTTAAACCAAGCAGTAGGCTTTTGGAGCCCACCGCTATATAGGGGGAGGGGAATTGTGATTATAACACAAATATGCTTAAGAATTCAAGATACAGGCATACAAAACTGCTGTTTCACTTCTTAAAATCATTTTATTATCTATTCCTAAGATATTTTTCTCATCCATCAGTTTTTTTTCATCTTTAGAAAATCCTCCCTCGCAACCAACTAAAAACGAAGTAAAATTTGCACTTCTTTTTATCTTATTTTTACTAAAATCTATAATTTTACAATCTGGGTATAGGATTAAAAACTCTTTTAAATTTTGAAGGATTTCAATTTTCATAAGTGAACTTCTTCCACATTGTTGGTTGGAATTTATGAGTATTCTTTTCATTCTTTGTGTGTCAATTTTAAAGTTTTTTTGAGAAAATTGACAATACACAAAACTTATCTTTGCAACTCCAAGTTCATTTAAAAAGGGAAGTGTTTTTTCTATGATTTTAGGATCAACCACGCACCAACCAACATGAAGATGATTTTTAGCTTCAATTTTAATTTCTTGACGCTCTAGAAGCTCTAAAATTGCCTCTTTTTTATCAATGCTTATGAGCTTATATTTATATAGCATATCATCTCTTAGATTTCTAAAGAAAAGAGTTTCTCCATTTTTTACTCGTCTTACTTTAAATATATGTGCAAACTCTTTTGTATTAAGATTTAAGCTATTTTCACCAGAGTTTTTTGAAAATATAAATTGCATGATATTTTAGCCTTTGAGACCATATACCAATGCCATTGTTACTAAAATAAAAATTATATCTATCAAATACTTTCTTTTTGAAAATTTAACAAATCTGATGATTCTGCGCTTATCTTCTCGTTTGAGAGATTTAAATTTTTTATATCTTCTGATGGTTGTTAAAAGTATCACAAACCAAGTAAGTATCATGTATATAACAGACTGATACATCTCAAACTTAGCAACACTAAACAATACAAGACCTGTAAATATCACCATAGCCAAAAACATATAATATATTGGCAAAGTTGTTCTTACTCTTTTTCTAAGCTTATCAAAACCCAAACTATAACCTATCGCAAAATAGTTTATTGTTGCTAAAATCAAAACAATACCAACAAAAGCCGTATGAAATATCAGCGCTGTTCTAAATAATTCACCCATTGTTATCATCCTCCTGTTTCATAAAAAGCTCTTTGTGAAGTTTCGTTCTCATCATCACTACTCCATTTATTTTTTTCTGGTTTATTTGCAAGTACTTCTTTTAAAACTTTAACTGCTCCTTGTACATCACCTTTTTGAATTGACTCTTTTATACTCAAAGCTTCATCAAAATACAAGCAAGGTATAAGCATACCCTCAGCTGTCAATCTTATTCGGTTACAATCTTCACAAAAATCATGTTTATGTGGGTCAATAATGCCAAACCTATATCCATCTTCCAATTCAAAAAGATGAGCTGGAGATGACTCTACTCGTCCTACTGATTTAAAGCTATATTTAGTCGCAATTATATCTTGCACTTCTTGTGCACTTAAGCCTTGCAGTTTATCTTTTGCAAATTTATTTTCCATATACTCTATATATCTTATGTTCATATTTTTTGATTTTGCAAATTCTAATAAATCAATAATTTCACTATCATTTATACCTTTAAGTGGCACACTATTTAATTTCACTTTAAGACCTACTCTTAAAGCTTCTTCTATACCTTCTAATACTTTTTTGAGTATATCTTTTTGTGCAATTTTTTGTGCAATTGCTGGTTTTAAGGTATCTAAAGAAACATTTAATCGCTTCAAGCCTGCATCTTTTAATTTTTTAGCTATCGGCTTTAAAAGATACGCATTTGTTGTTAATGCTAAGTCTAAATCAGCTCTATAATCGCTTATCATTTTTATAAATTTATCTAAATCAGCTCTTAAAAGTGGTTCTCCGCCTGTTATCCTAATCTTGTTTATTCCCTCATCAATTCCCGCTTTTATAAACAAAAACAAATCTTCAAAACTAAGAAGGTTTTCTTTAGGAACCCAAGAAAATGGCTTGTCTGGCATACAGTATTGGCATCTAAAATTGCATCTTTCAGTAACAGATATCCTTAAATAGCTAACTTTTCTGCCATGTCCATCTATCAACATTTTACATCCTTAACAAATTATTTTGATATTATACTTATATTGGCATAAATTGGCATAAACTAAGCTCTTTACATTAGTTAGCTAAAAGATTCATCGGTTTAAAGAAATTTATAACTGATAAATCTTTTATAAACCCTACATTATATGGGTGTTGCACCTTAAATAACCGATAGTTTTTAAGTGATGTAAATCTCTTTTCCATCTCTTTTGCTGTGTTTCCAAAGAGTATCAACTCTGTCTTTTTACCCTCTAACTTTTGTAATAATATCTCCATGAAAGGTCGAAATTGTTTTACATGAAATGAAGTGTCTTTTTTGTCTGTAAAAATCAAAGATGTGTTTAATAATAAAATACCATTTTTCTCGAAATTCAATTTTAATTGCATTATATCCGTAATAAAATCATCTTTTTTGATTTTACTTATTTGCTCTTTTGTTGTGTTGTTTTTTTCCAAATTTCCATTTGCTACTAAAAGCATTTTGATAAAATTTCTTAAACTTGTTGCCTTGTTTACATTTTTACTAAGCCCTGATGAGCTAAATATCTCGCCAACCATGCCATCTATAAAAGCATATCCTATAGCACTTTGCTCTCTTGGGTATGGATCTTGTCCAAATAGTATATATTTTGTTTTGTTTAAAGGGAGTGTCTTAAAAGCATTTAAAAAATTCTCATTTGAGGGAAAATAACCACTATCTTTCTCCAAAAATTCCCTATAATCAACATCCAATTTATCATAACATTCTTGGACAATACTCTGCCAAGAAGAGTGAACTTTTATCATTTTAAATTTGCAAGTTTAAGTATCAAATCAACTTCGCCTATACCAATTCTTAAATCTTTTGCTATCATAGCTTCACTTTTACCATTTTTGTACTGAAATATTATCTGTTTTTCATTTGATTCTGTGATATTTGAGGGTGTATAATTTATCTCTTTTGTGCGATTTTCCAAAGAGTCTATCCTATAAATTTGCTCCTCTTGAAAATTCAACATCACAGCTTCTATCTCTCTTATCGAATCCACCATCGGTAGAAGTGAATTTTGCACCTGATCTTTTATCTCTTTTTGGATTTCATCCTTAAATAATTTAATATTGAGCTTATCTTTAGAAGTTAGTTTTTCTATTCGTTTTGAAAGTGCATGGTTTTCTCTGTTTAAATCTTCTATTACTCTTTCGTAAATATCTAGTTTTTTTGATACTTCCGAATCTCTTAAAAATATCAAAAAGAACAGTATAACCACTAGTAATCCCAACCCAATCAAGCTCACTATCTCTATATTCATTTCGTTGCTCCATTCTGATTGTCTTTGAGAGTCTTTGCTTCTCTTATCATAGCTCTTTCTCTAGCACTCATGAAAGAGCTCCACTCTATTTCATCTGGCTCATGCATCAAAATCACTTGAGCTATATTTGTACTAACCGCCTTAAAAAATAGGGGTACTTCTCTTTTTGGAAAAAATGGCATCAAAATTCTTCCATAATACTCGGCATCTACTTCTAGTTTATCTTCTTCAAGTCGAAAATACTCAAAACTGATAGCGTTTATATTTTCTTCATCTTTCAAGTTGAGAAATACTGGTTTTTCATTTTTTATATAAGCAGTTAAATTATCTATTTTTCTATGTAACTCAACAACAAGCTTAAGCAAAACTTGATCACTATCACTTGTTTCCCCTCTAGCTTTTGCCAACTTTAACCATTGCCCAACGCTATCTTCTTCGATATTTGAAAGCTTGTCGTACTCTTTTTTATATATAGACTTATCTTCTAGAATTTTTTCGAAATTTATCTTTAAAGGTGCATTTACAAAACGAATATTTTTCATTTTTATATCCTATCAAACCAAATTAACACAAAAAACATGATGCCAAGATAGCCATTTAGAGTAAAAAATGCTTTGTCTATCTTGCTAAAATCATTTGTCACGATTTTATGTTCTCTATAGAGTATTATAGCAGATATTAAAATCCCAATATATGCCCAAAAACCTAAATGTGCAAGATACACAAAAAATAGCCAAAAAAGGATAGTTTGAGAATGAAACAGTTTTGATATAAAAAATGTCGCATCTTTGCCTAGTTTTGCAGGAATTGAAAAAAGACTGTTTTCTTTATCATACTCCATATCTTGCAATGAATACAGCAAATCAAATCCAGCAACCCAATAACTTACACCAAGACATAGCATGATGGACCAAAGTGGTATATCGCCGCCAATTGCCACCGCACCTGCAATTGGAGCTAAGCCCAAGGACAAACCCAAAACCAAATGTGCCGTTGTTGAAAATCTTTTAAATATAGAGTAACCGCCTAAGATAATCAATATAGGAAAACTAAGATAAAATGCAAGTGAATTTATAAAATAAGCGACTACGATAAAAATCAAAGCATTTAATATTATAAATATTTTCAAATTCTTTTTGCCAATTCGTCCATCTACACTTGGTCTATTTGCAGTTCTTGGATTGTATTTATCTATATCTTTATCTGCATATCTATTAAAACTCATAGCAAAATTTCTAGCACTCACAGCAGCTAAAAGCCCCAATATCAGCAATTTCCAACCAAACCACATCGTACCATTAAGCTGGGATGAATACACTATCATGGAGATAAAAA
>JAADIZ010000099.1 GCA_013151055.1 Campylobacterota bacterium | reverse complement strand
AAGTCTAACCATCACACCATCTATCATCGCTCTAACATAACCTTTATGACGGAGAGATTCTATCAAATCAGCAAAAGAGCCTTTTTTCTCTGTGATTACTGGTGCCATCAAAACTAGCTTTGAATTATTTGGAAGTTTTAAAATTTGTTCTACTATATCGCTACTAGACATTTGTGAAATTGGTTTTCCACATTTGTGGCAATGCTGAGTTCCAACTCGTGCATATAAAAGCCTAAGATAATCATATATCTCAGTAATCGTCCCCACGGTAGAACGGGGATTTTTACTAGTTGTTTTTTGGTCAATTGCAATCGCAGGAGTTAAACCTTCTATCTTGTCAACATCAGGTTTTCCAATTCTATCTAAAAATTGTCTTGCATATGAAGAGAGTGATTCTATATAACGCCTTTGTCCTTCAGCATAAAGAGTATCAAATGCCAAAGTGCTTTTTCCACTTCCGCTAATTCCTGTAATTACTACTAATTTATTTTTTGGGATTTCTAAATTTATATTTTTCAGATTATGTTCTCTTGCACCAGTTATTTTTATCATATAAGTCCTATCAGCTTATTTACTGTTAGTGCAAAAAGTATAACATACAACACCATTAATAATTTTTTTTGCAAATCTCTTTTTACTGTATGTGATTTCTTCGCTCCAAAATATACTCCTATGAGTGAACCTAAACCCAAAATGATACCTGCTTTATAGTCAACCAACCCATGTATTGAGAAGCTGATAAGTCCTGATACTGAAGAAAATACAACAAAAAGTAGTGATGTAGAAACTGCTCTTTTTATATCAAAATACAAAAACCCTACCATGATAGGAGTTAAAAATAAGGCTCCACCAATTCCTATACTAATTGCAGCCATTCCAACAAAGAATCCTATGATAAAAAGCAATAATTTTGATTCATTTGGAACACCTGTTGGCTCACTTGGAGCTTTGAAAAATTTATACAAAGAGGCGAGAAGAGCTGTTGCGAAAAATCCCAAAAGTATGACAGGAGGCAAAGATGAAACTATATAACCACTAAATTGAGCTCCTAAGAAACCGCCAAATCCCAATACTAAACCACTTTCAAGGCGAAGCATTTTGTTTTTGTAATTCACAAATGAACCAAAAATAGAACTAAAAACCATTTGTGTTATAGAGATACTAATAGCAGCTTTTACACCAAAACCCAAATATATAAGCGTCGGCACCAAAATAGTACCTCCTCCTATACCAAAAAAGCCAGAAGCAAAACCAACTACGATACCTATAAAGCCTAAAATTACAAACATACTTTCCTCTTTTAAATAAAAAGATATTGTACTATTTACCCTCTTAATAAACAATTTAAAAAACTTAAACTATAATACATACAATAAAATAATAAGTGGGTGCAATGGAAAGTATTGTTGATGATTCGTTAAATGAATTCTGCAATGAAATTTTAGGACTTGAAGTAAAAAAAGCTAAAAGTCTTGGTAAAAATTTTTATGTAGCTTCTATTCCTATATATGAAAATAAACAAGAAACCAATTGGTTCTTTTTTTTCAAAAGAGACACCCTAAATGAAATAGCAAAAATTTTACTTTTTGAAGACAACTTAAGTGAAGACGATATAAATGACTTACTTAAAGAGGTTTCAAATCAAGTAATAGGACTTGCAAAAGTAAAATTGGAAGAAAATTACCAAAATAACGCTTATAAACTTGGAACACCAGAATTTTTAGGTAAAATATCATCACCATTTCCAATCGAGCTAGAAAAAAGTTTACTCTACAAGATAAACAATAGAACATTTCTTGTAGCTAAAGAAAAAAATCAGCAAGAAAGGGTCACTTGAATAAAGAAGATAAAGAGTATGTAGCGAAAAAATTACTCAGCGGGTATGAAAATTTATTAGATATAAATGTTGATTTTATAGCAGAACTTGGGACCACATATCTAAATATTAACTCGATTTTAAAACTAAATAAAGGCTCCATAATAGACTTAAATAAGCCAGCGGGGGAGAGTGTAGAACTCTTCATAAACAAAAAGATTTTTGGCAAGGGCGAAGTGATGGTATATGAAAAAAACCTTGCAATCAGAATAAATGAAATCCTTGATTCTAAAAGTGTTATACAGTATTTTAAAAAAGAGGTTGAATGAAAAAAATTTTATTTCTTATTTTATTTGCAACTCTTAGTTTTAGTGCAAATTTACTAACATACAATATATACGAAAGAACTGACAGGGTTGACATCATGCTCTCTTTTGATTCACCTTATGAGGGGAAAATCTACCAAACAAATGATAAACAAACAACAACTCTAAAACTGGAAGATTTGTCATTTAACAAGATAATTCAAAAAAAGATAAATTCAAAAATAATTCAATATCTAACAATACAACCAAACAAAAATAACCTAAAAATTATACTTCAAAGTAAAAATAGTATAGGAGTAATTGCGTCAAAGACTGCTGATGGTTTTGGACTTCGCATAAGAGCAACACCTATAAAAACATACTCTAAAGAACTGATAAGTCCTTATAGTACAAATGCTAATAATGCTCAAAATCTTCAAACTTTTAAAGACTCAAGCTTGCTAGACACTAGATATGTAATTGTGATAATTTTTCTTTTTGCATTGCTACTATTTATGTTTTGGATAAAAAGAAAATTTGCTAAAAGAGAAAATCTTGACATAGAAAATTCTTGGCTTTTCAAAAAAGGGACAGCAAGACAGCAAGATATAAAAATCCTTAAAAAGAAGATGATAGACACAAATAACTCTGTAGTTTTAGTAGAATTTGAAAATAAAAAATATCTAATAGCTTCTGGAAATTCGAATGTACTCTTAGATACTTTTGGGCAAACCGAACTAGAAGATAGTAGTGAATTTGAAAAAGCCTTTGAAGACAATAGAAAAAAACTTGATGACTACCTAAAACTCCAAGATCAAAAATTAAATACCTATAAAGATAAGGCATCCAACGAATATACTGCTTATGAAAATAGAGGATAAAACACTTCGCGTAAAACATATGCGACTTTTAGAGAAATTTCTTAAAAGCTCAGCTAGTATCTTAAAACTAGAAAATTTCAATTACGAATTGTTTAAAATAAGAGCCAATAAAATATATGACTTAATTCAAAATCTAAAAGAGATAAGAGTTGACTCCTCCTATCTAAAATCATTAAAAAATTTCACTGAATTAACAATGAAAACTCTAAATGATGAAGAGTTAAAAGAAGATGAAAAAAGAAATATACTCCTAAAAGAGGTAAATCTTATACAAAAAAACAGAAACAAAAGAACTTACAAAAAGCAGAAACACAAAAAAGAAAATCACGAATATTAACCAAAAAACTCCTCTATGACTGCTCTTAGCACAACCGTATCATCTATTCTATTTATTTTATCTCTAAATGCTGCTGCTTCAGGGAAGCCTTTTGAGTATGTGTGTGCATGTTTTCTGAAAATTAAAGCTCCTTTTTCGCCATAGAAATCTATCATATTGTCATAATGCTCTAAAACAATCTCTTTTATCTTTTCTTTGTCTACAAATTCCAAATTGTTTTTGATTTGATAGAATATCCAAGGATTGCCTATTGCCCCTCTTCCTATCATAATGGACTTACAATTTGTTATCTTTTTTACTTCATTTGCTTTTTGCAAACTTGTTATATCTCCATTTGCTATTATAGGAATAGACACAACCTCTTTTGCTCTTGCTATGGCTTCGTAGTCAACTTTTGCTTTATATCTTCCTGCTCTTGTTCTGCCGTGCATACTGATAAAATCTACACCTGCTTTTTGACATGCAAGAGCAATTTTTTCTGGAATTTTTTCGTTAAAACCTAACCTTACTTTTGCACTTAAATACTGTTTTTGAGAATATCTTTTTATGGTTTCTAGCACTGCTTGAACTTGCGACAAGTCTTGCAAAAGCGATGAACCAGCATTTTGAGCTACAACTTTAGGAACAGGGCATCCGCAATTTAAATCAATGCCATCGATTCCATCTATGTCATTTAGTATTTCTACTGCTTTTTTTATATTTTCCAAATTAGAACCAGCAATTTGGACGATATAAGGCTCTTCCAATGGAGATTTTTCAAGCATTTTAAATGTTTTTTTTGAATTATATACAAGGGCATTTGCACTTATCATTTCCGAAAAAGTCAAATCTACGCCAAATTTTTTTACTAAAGAGCGAAACGGAAGATCCGTAAAACCAGCAAGTGGAGCCAAGGCGACTATGCCTTGGTCAAAGTCAATTTTTGCGATATTTTATACCTTTAAAAACTTTACAGTATCTATTGTCTTTCCGTGATCACGTAAAAATAAAAGTGTTTTAAATTTTAAAAATTCATCTTCATCAGAATTATCTAAAATTTCTCTTACTTTATCAATCATTTGTAATTCATAGAGAGTGTATAGGTAGGCATTTGCAGCTAATTGTCCTTTTTCATTGTATAATTTTCTAAAGAGTTTTATGAGGGCATCTGGGTCTAGTTTTACCTTTATTTCTTGAGCTAATTCTAGATAATCTTCACTGTTTGCATTAAATTGCTCCAGCATTTTTTCTATAGAATTTATATCTATATCAAAGTCATCCTCTTCATCTAGATATCTTTCCATCATTCTTCTAAATATTGCTTTATCTATATGAAAATCATATTTTTTAATTTCGGAAAATGTTCCTATGCTCACCAATTCATTATATGCAAGTTTACATAATTTGCTATCTAAATTCTTACAGTTTTTAAGTATGCTATAACAATATTTTGGTTCATCTTTTAGTTTATTTTTTTCGTTTTGGATAAATAATTCATTCTCACTTGAAAGTTTGTATTTTTTTATATCTTCATATTTTCCATTTTGGATATCATCTACTAGCTGACAATATTGTTTTAACTCTTCATTTTCTAGATTTTGGATATCGGCTTTTTTCATATAGCCGAATATCTTGATAACTTGCCCTGGAGTTTTAAACCATTTTGTTTTAAATTTTAAGTTACTCTCTTCTCCTATAATTCTACTTTTAGATACATTTATGAAAGTATCATAATCTTTTTGAAGAGCTCTGTTATAAAAAAAATCTTTAAAACTATAAAATGCCAAATGAGAAATAGATGCCAAAAATAGGATAAAAGTAGGCACTACAATCCATATAGCAATCGGTAAGTTTACAGATAAGGCATATAAATCTAAAGTATATTTATCTCCATTGAAACTATAAACATATAAGCCAATGGCTAACATATATACGATTGACAACAATACATAGCGTTTTATTCCCATTCTTTCCACCTTTGCTTTTTTTAATTCTTATTTGCTGATTTTTCTATTATCTCTCTACAAGTTATGCAGTATTTTGCGTGTGTTTTAACTTTTAATCTTTGAAAACTAATATCTTCTTCGCACATTTCGCATATACCATAAGTTCCAACTTTTACCTTGCCTAGTGCATATTCAATCTCAGTTAACTCTTTATTAAGTTGCTGACTTATTGCCTCTTCTATCATTCTATCTGTACTCACAGCCGCATGATCAGCTTCATCACCAACATCATGTTGTGTTAATGATGTTATTTCTTTATGTGAGTTTTCTATATTTTTTTGTATCTGTCTTTTTCTTTCTAAAAGCATATCTTTAAAAAATTTTACCTCATTTTTTCTCATCTGTTTTCCACCTGTTTTTTATAATTTAAACTATTTACATAACTCCTAAGAAATTACAAGGGATTATGTAAAAAGTCTATTGTAAATGCTCACTTATGATAAGGATGATTTGCATTTATACAAAGTCCTCTATAAATTTGCTCAAATAACACTACTTTTGCAATTTTGTGTGCATATGTTAATTTGCTTAAACTTATAATTTTTTGAGTTTTAGCTAAAAAATCTTTTTCAAATCCAAAAGCACCGCCAATAAAAAAATTTACATTTGCACTTTCTTGAAAAATCTTACTAAATTCAAAACTATCTAACTCTTCACCTTGCACATCTAGTGACACATTATATCCATTTAAAAACGGCTCGTATGCTTTTGTATATGATTTTTTTGCCTCAACTTCTCCTTTAGTTTGTGATATTGCAATTTGCTTATTGAAAATCGACCTTTCTTTTATATTTGCAAATCTTTTCGTCATTTTCAAATACTCTTTTATGACACTATTAAAAGCTTCATCCTTTACTTTTTCAATGCCAAAGACCGTTATATTCAAGCACTATCTTTTAATTTTAAAATAAACTTCTCTTTATCGCTTAATAAAAACTTCAACATGTCAGCTATTGTTTGCTTCAACTCACTTCTTTTTACAATCATATCTATCAAACCATGTTCTAGTAAAAATTCCGATCTTTGAAAGCCTTCTGGTAACTCTGCTCCTATGGTCTGTTTAATAACTCTTTTTCCTGCAAATCCTATAAGTGCTCCTGGTTCTGCCATAATTATATCTCCAAGCCACGCAAATGATGCACTAACTCCACCCATCGTAGGATCAGTCAATATCGAGATATAAGGCAATTTATTATTTGATAGCTCTTTTAGTGCTGCTGCTGTTTTTGACATTTGCAAAAGTGAAAATGTACTCTCTTGCATCCTAGCTCCACCACTAGCACTCACTATCACCAAACCTTCTTGCTTATCAATCGCTCTTTTAACTGCTCTTGTAATTTTTTCACCTTCAACAGAGCCTAAACTTCCTCCCATAAATGAAAAATCAAAAATTACCAATTGAGTTGATATTCCATCTATTCTGCACTCCCCTGCAATCGCCGAAGATATCCTGCCTGTCTTATCTTTTCCTTCTTGTATCCTCTTTTTATATGATTTTTTATCTACAAATTTCAATGGATCCACTGGAGCTAAATTTGCATCAAATTCAACAAAAGTGTCAACATCCGCTACCTGCTTTATCCTCTCTTGTATGCCTATTCTTAGATGAAATCCGCATTTTGGGCAAACATTTAACTGGTTTTGCACTTCCTTATAGTACATAATGGACTGGCATTGTTTACACTTAATCCAATGAGTTGGTGCTTCTGAAGGTGATGGTTGTTTTTTTCGAAAATTACCAAAAATTTCACTAAAATTCATGCTTATACCTCATGAGACCAATCTCCTTCTAAATTAATTGGGTTATTCTATCAAAAGTTTCCTTATCTTTGCTTATAAGCAAGAAATCCTCTCTTTTATTCACATATAAATCTTTGCAGAAAAAGAGTCCCGCTTCGACATCAAAATCTCTCATAACCCCTTCATACATAACAAAATCAACCTCTTTGGCGTATGCTAAAGATAGAGCAATTGCTCCTGGGGATCTATATTTTATCTTTTCTTTTTTTAGTTTTTCAAAAATAATCTGCGAACAATATGATTTCTCAAAAATACCTACTTTTGAAAAGTCATTTGACTCTATATTTTGAAATATCAGTTTATCCAAATTTGCTTTCTCAAAACTCTCATTTTCTTTAAAAAAAACATCACCATTACTAAGATTTACTACTGACGCAGCTAAGCAAGTGTCTGCATTTTTTAAAGCCACAGAAGTTCCAAAATAAGGAAGATTTGAAGCAAAATTTGCACTTCCATCAATTGGATCAATTATAATGTTAAAGTCACTTTTATTGTCTATAAAACCGCACTCTTCTGAAAAAATATTACCAAATTTACTTAAATGCTTTATGAAGATTTCCTCTGCTAAGAGGTCTATCCTCATGCTTATGTCTCCTCCAAACCCTATAGAAATTTCTTCACATAAAAACTTATGAGAATTGTCATTTATGAGATTTTTTATCTCCTTGTTTGCTTTGATTACTTCTTTTTTAAATCCATGCATAAAATTAAACTAATAAACTTTTTATGATATATTTTGCTGCTTCTTTGCCTTCATTTGCAGCAGTTACTACCAAGTCACTGCCTCTCTTACAATCTCCTCCTGCATAAACACCGAGTTTACTTGTTTGATAATCATTCCCAACTTCAATCTCTCCCCATTTATTTATCTCTATACCATTTGAAGCTAAAAAATCAGGAACTGTTGGAATGAAACCTAAGGCAAAAATGATAACATTTGTATCGACTTTAAAATCACTTCCTTTGATAATTTCGACACTACTTCTACCACTACTGTCAATTTCACCTAAAATTGTCTTTTGCATAGTTATACCGATTGCTTTATTATCGTTATTCACAACTATCTCTTTTGGACTTGCGTTGTATATAAATTTTACGCCTTCATCTCTTGCATTTTTAAACTCTTTCTTGCTTCCTGGCATATTGTGCTTATCTCTTCGGTATAAACAAGTTACCTCTTTAGCACCTTGTCTAAGAGCGGTTCTAACACAATCCATAGCAGTATCACCACCGCCTACAACCACTACTTTTTGATTTTTTAATTCATATTTTTTATCAAAACTTTCACCAAATATCTTTTTTTGTGTATTTTTCAGATAGTCAATAGCCATAAATACATTTTTAGCATTTTCGTTCGATATCTTTGCTTTTCTTGAATTTTCTGCACCAATTCCTACAAAAACTGCATCATGCTGACTCAAAATTTCATCAAACGAAATATCTTTGCCAACACAAGTATTTACATGTAAGCTCATTCCCGCCTCGATTAGCCAATTAACTCTTCTTTGTACTATGTTTTTATCTAGTTTAAATCCAGGTATTCCGTATGTCAAAAGTCCACCAGCTCTGCTGTCTTGTTCATACATATCGACTTTTATACCGCTTCTTAGAAGATAAGTTGCTACTGCTATACCTGCGGGTCCACTACCTACAACAGCTACTCTTTTTTTGGTAGTAATCCCAGGAAACGATGGTTTTAAACCTTTTTTGAAGCCCTGTTCTGAAATATAAGTTTCTATATTTCCTATCGTAATAGCTCCGTGTCCATCATTTAAAGTACAATCTCCCTCACAAAGTCTCTCTTGAGGACATATCCTGCCAGTTATCTCAGGAAAAGGATTTGATTCATTTGAGAGAGCAAAAGATAGTTTCAAATCCATATTTGCAGTTGATTTTAGCCAATAAGGGATATAGTTGTGTAGAGGGCATTTATTGTGACAGTATGGATCTCCACATTGCACGCACCTACTAGCTTGTGTTGTGGCATCTTCTTTTCCTAAGAGTTCATATATTTCTTTAAAATCACCAATTCTATCGCTGCTTTCTCTTTGTTTTGCACTTATTCGCTCTAAGTTTATAAATTCTTGCATATCCTAATCTCCCTCATCTGGATTTAACGGAATCTTGGTCATGTCTTTTGGCATCACCATCCAAAAATCCCTGATATTATGTCTAAAATCCTCCGTAATGTGCTTTGCTTTTATACTATCTGTTTCGTTTATATGAGTCCTTAAAAGTCTTCTTAAGAAATGTTTTGCCTCGTCCATTTCATCTATATCAACACGAACTGCGATGACTAGCTCTTGATTTAGTTTATCTATAAAATCTCTATTTTGGTCATAAACAAATGCTATACCACCGGTCATACCAGCACCAAAGTTTACTCCAGTATTCCCTAGTATCGCAACTACCCCACCTGTCATGTATTCACAAGCGTGGTCTCCTGTGCCTTCTACTACAACTGTTGCTCCAGAATTTCTTACACAAAATCTCTCTCCAACAACACCTGCTACAAAAAGTTTACCACCAGTTGCCCCATATAAACATGTATTTCCAGCACATGCATAATTTTCTTTTTGAGTTTTTGGAGTGATTATTATCTTTCCGCCGTTCATTCCTTTTCCAACATAATCATTTGCTGAACCTTGTAAATCTAGTGTTATACCATTTACCAAAAATGCTCCGAGTGACTGACCTGCAACTCCATTTAATTTAAATACTATGCTGTCCTCTTTTAGTCCTTCATTTCCATAATACCTTGCAATTTCCCCACTAATTAATGTACCAAAACTTCTGTTTATATTTTTAATATCTTTATGGACGACGATACTTTGCTCAGGATTTTCTATCACTTTTCTTATCTCTTCCAAAGCATCTTTTTCAAATAAATTTTTATCGTATGGATTATTTGATAAACCAGAATGTGTATCATCACCATCTAGGTGCATAAGCACAGAAGAAAAATCAAATTTTTTAGCAAACTTATCATCAATAACACTAAGAAGGTCACTTCTTCCTACGATCTCTTCTATGTTTTTATAACCTAATTTTGCAAGTATTTCTCGAATATCTTCAGCGATATAAGTAAAAAAGTTGACAAGTTTATCAACATTTCCAATAAAAAACTCTCTTAATTTCTCATCTTGAGTAGCAACTCCGACTGAGCACTTATTTAAGTGACAAATTCTTAAAATCTTACATCCAAGCATCGTTAATGCCAAAGTTCCAAAAGCATAACTCTCAGCTCCTAGCATAGCGACTTTTACTATATCCATTCCTGTTTTTAAACCACCATCTGTTTGCAAATGCACCTTGCTTCTTAATCCATTTGCTTTAAGAGCATTATGTGCTTCAGCCAATCCTAATTCCAGTGGATTTCCAGCAAATTTTATAGAACTAAGAGGTGCTGCACCTGTTCCACCATCTCCGCCTGAAATGATAATTTTATCTGCATATGCCTTAGCAACTCCAGCTGCGATTGTCCCAACTCCAGCAGTAGAAACAAGCTTTACAGTTATGACTGCATCCGGATTTATCTGCTTTAAGTCAAATATAAGCTGGGCTAAATCCTCTATTGAATATATATCATGATGAGGAGGAGGAGATATCAGTGTAACCCCAGGGACTGTATATCTTAGGCTCGCAATAAGTGGAGAGACTTTATGCCCTGGAAGCTGTCCACCTTCGCCTGGTTTTGCTCCTTGAGCCACTTTAATCTGTATTTCAGATGCACTTCTTAGATACTCTGGCGTAACACCAAAACGACCAGATGCTATCTGTTTTATCTTCGATATTTTATTTGTTTTGAGTCGCTCTGTCGATTCACCACCCTCACCACAATTTGACATGCCCCCTATCTTATTCATGGCCTCTGCTAAGGCTTCATGTGCTTCAGGAGAGATAGAACCTAAACTCATAGCAGCCGTACTAAACCTTTTAAATATCTCTTCGATTGGTTCTACTTCTTTTAAGTCAATAGGTCTTCTGTCAGACTTAAACTCTAAAAAATCACGAATCATCTTTTTATCTCGAGCATTTACAATATTTGCAAAAGAGTCATAATCTTCTCTTTTGCCAGTACTTGCTAATTTATGTATAGCATGCACAACAGCAGGATTGAAAGCATGATACTCTTGTCCATCCAAGTATTTATAAAAACCGCCTATCTCTAATGGAAACAGTCTTGCCCTTATATCTAACTCATAAGCTTCTTTATGATTAAAATTAATCTTTTTTTCTATATCATCATACCCAAGACCTGGCAGGAGTGTATGAACACCGCCAAAACAATCTCTCGTTATCTCATGAGATAAGCCGATAGTATCAAAAAGTGATGAATTTTTATATGATGATATTGTAGAAATTCCCATTTTTGACATTATCTTTAATAACCCTTGATTTAAAGCAAGATTTACATTTTTTAGTTTTGATTTTATCTTATACTTTGTTAACTCTCTTCTTTTAGATTCTTGCAAAACTGTTGCATATAATAAATATGGATATATGGCAGTCGCACCGAACCCTATCATACAAGCACACGAATGAGAATCCAATGCTTCAGCAGATATTGCTATTATGCTTGTTTGGTCCCTAAGATTGCTTTCTAGTAAAATTTCGTGAATCTTTCCTATGCACATAAGCATCGGTATCGGCTTATCTCATGAG
>JAADIZ010000171.1 GCA_013151055.1 Campylobacterota bacterium | reverse complement strand
GCAATCACAGTTTGGTTTTTTGCAAAAAGAAAAAGAAAAGTACTTTACCGTCCAAGATGGGATGGTGGCGTAAGACACTTCTTAAGCGAAATGACTTATACTGCAACAGGGTTTGCTCAACCAGTAAGAGTTATCTTTGATATGATTTTGCATCCAAATGTTACAAATGAACATAAAAATGTGGCAGAACACTTTCGTGTTAAAATCCAAAGAAGAAAAGAAGAGATACATTTAGTAGATCGTTTGATATTATATCCAGCTATAAAACTTACACAAAAATTAGCCACTACTTTAGCTAAGATGCACAGTGGACGCATAAACACTTATGCAAGTTATGGATTACTGAGTCTCATAATACTTTTGGGCATCTCTTTTATTTTTTAGGAAAGCTTTTAGAAGGATTGGAAAATAAATTTCTTATTTTTCTTCATAAGCACCGATAGAGAGAATTTTTTCTACTCTTCTTTTAATTCTTTCTTCATCGCTCGTTTTATTCATCTCATCAATAAATTTTAAAAAATACTCTTTTATGGCTTTTGCAGCAGCAACTTTATCTCTATGTGCTCCAACAATAGGCTCATCAATAACATCATCAATTAAACCCATCTTGTACAAATCTTCAGATGTTATTTTCATAGCTTTTGTAGCACTTTCTTGCTTTAGTGGGTCATTCCAAAGAATTGCAGCACAGCCCTCAGGTGATATAACAGAAAGCACAGAGTACTTCATCATGACTATCTTATCAGCAACACCAAGTGCTAAAGCTCCACCACTTCCGCCTTCACCTATAACAATAGAGAGCATTTTTGTTTTTACATCACTTAGTTCAAAAAGATTTTTAGCTATCGCTTCACTCTGCCCTCGCTCTTCTGCTTCAAGCCCAGGAAATGCACCTGGAGTATCTATAAGAAACAGTACAGGTATGTCGAATTTTTCAGCCATTTTAGTGATACGAAGAGCTTTTCTATAACCCTCAGGATGAGGCATACCAAAATTTCTTTTTAATTTATTTTTTGTTCCTCTTCCCTTTTGTTGTCCTATGAGAATAACTTTTTGTCCACCAATATAACCTAGGTATGCAAGGATTGCCTTATCATCTCTAAATGCTCTATCCCCATGAATTTGATAAGCATCATCTAAAATAAGTCTAACATAATCCATCGTATATGGACGATCAGGGTGGCGTGCTAATTGAAGTTTTTGATAATCGTTTAAATTTTTATATACTTTTGATATCTCTTTTTGAAGATTCTTTTTTAAAATCTCAAAGGCTGGAATATCACCTTTTATTTTAGCATTAGATATATCTTCATCTAAGCTTTTTATACTCTTTTCAAAGTCTAGATATGTAGCCATGTAAATATCTCCCTAGAGCTTTTTAAATATAACTGTTCCGTTTGTCCCACCAAAGCCAAAAGAGTTACTCATGACAATATTAACATCCGCTTTTCTAGCTTTATTAGCTATATAATCCAAATCACAATCATCATCTTGATTTTCTAAATTGATAGTTGGAGGTAAAATTTGATCTCTAATAGCTAACAATGACACAACAGCTTCAATCGCACCAGCGGCTCCTAAACAATGTCCAATCTGTCCTTTAGTAGAACTTATCAATGGAACACTATCTCCAAAAAGTTTCTTAGTTGCTGCAGTTTCATTTTTGTCATTCGCTGCCGTACTAGTTCCGTGTGCATTTATATAGTCAATTTTAGGACTTCCTGCCATCTCCCATGCTGCTTTCATGGAGCGATAAGCACCATCTGGCTCTGGAGTAGTGATATGGTAAGCATCTCCACTTTCACCAAAACCTATAAGTTCACCATATATGTGTGCACCTCTCTTTATTGCATCTTCGTATGATTCCAAAACTAACGCTCCAGCTCCCTCACCTATGATGAAGCCATCTCTGTCTTTATCAAATGGTCTTGAAGCATGCGTTGGGTCGTCATTTCTAGTTGAAAGTGCTTTCATTGAAGAAAATCCACCAACACCCACTGCACATATCGCAGCTTCTGCTCCAACAACTAGCATTTTATCCGCCATTCCTAACATTATATTTTTTGCAGCCGCACCGATTGCATGAGTTCCTGCAGCACACGCTGTCACTGAAGATATATTTGGTCCTTTGATTTTGTGTGCAATCGCAACAAAACCGCCAAGCATATTTACAAGAGCTGATGGTATAAAAAATGGGGATATTCGCCTAGGACCTCTTTTATCACAAATCAAAGAATTTTTTTCTATCGCTATGAGTCCGCCTATACCAGAAGCTGAACTAACTCCAAATCTATCTGCATCAAATGAGTCAAATTTTGCATCTTCCATAGCTTCAGCAGCTGCTTTAATGCCGAGTTGAATAAATCTATCTGCTTTTTTTACATCCTTAGGATTCATAACTGTTTTTGGATCAAAATCTGTAATTTCGCCAGCAATTTTTACTGAGTGATTAGTTGTATCGAATGAAGTAATTCTTTTAATACCACATTTTCCTTCGACTATAGCCTTAAAAGAACTCTCTTTATCTAAACCGACTGAATTAATCATACCTAAACCCGTAACAACTACTCTTCTCAAAATCACTCCTTAGTTTTAACTCAAAGATGTACTAGGCATCAAATAATGCCTAGTGTAAAAAATCAATTATATTTTTATTTATGCTCTTGTATGTATTTTATAGCGTCATTTACTGTTATGATTTTTTCTGCATCAGTATCAGGAATTTCAATATCAAATTTTTCTTCCAATGCCATAACTAGTTCAACAACATCTAATGAATCAGCACCTAAATCTTCAACAAATTTTGATTCTTCTTTTACTTCATCAGGATTTACATTTAACTGCTCAACAACTACTTCTTTTACTTCCTCAATTAGTGCCATCACTAACTCCTTTAAAAATTTTTAATATTCTACCTAAATTAACTTTAAAATAGGCTATAGTTAGTACTACATGTACATTCCACCATTTACTTTTAAGACAACTCCTGTTATATAAGATGAGTTATCACTAAGTAAAAATGCAACTGATTCAGCTATATCTTCAGGTGTTCCAAATCTTTTAAGTGGGATTTTATCTGTATAAGTTTTTTTCATCTCATCACTTAAATTTTCAGTCATCTCAGTTGCTATAAAACCAGGAGTTATAGCATTACATCTAATTCCTCTAACACTTCCTTCAAGTGCAAAACTTTTTGTCATGGCGATTAATCCGCCTTTACTCGCACTATAATTTACCTGTCCAACATTGCCAGTTTCACCTATGATAGAAGCGATGTTTACGATACTGCCAAATCTTTTTTTGTTCATCGCTTTTAGAGCTTCTCTGCAACCAACGAATGCAGAAGTAAGATTTACCTTGATAACAGATTCAAAATCTGCGAGTTTCATTCTGATAGCTAATTTATCATTTGTAATTCCTGCATTATTTACCAAATAAGCAAGCTCTCCATCGCTATCAATGATAGTTTTAATACCTTCAATAAAAGCACACTCGTCTGCTACATCAAAACCTATAACCGCACAAATTCCGCCATTTGCTTCAATCTCTTCTTTTAAAGCGTCAGCTTCGTCTGGACGAGAGCGATAATTTATCCAAACCTTTAATCCTTTACTTGCTAAAGTAGAGGCAATTTGTTTGCCAATTCCACTTGCAGCTCCTGTTACTAAAACATTTTTACCTGTAAATTTCATTGTTATCCTTTCGGGGTAAAGTAAATACCTGACCCCCCCTTATATCAACGGTTCGTCCATCTCTTTTGGAATTTTTAAACCCATTAATTTTAAAATTGTTGGAGCTACATTATTTAAGCCACCATTTTTTACTTTTTTTACGCCCTTTGCATCTACAAAACAAAAAACATCAAATGTTGTATGATTTGTTAGCATTTCTCCTTTTTCATTTGACATTTGTTCACAATTTCCGTGATCACTTATCAAAACAAAAGCATACTCTTTTTGTTTGCATTTTTCTATAATTCTACCTAATTGCAAATCAACTGCCTCTACTGCTTTTATAGCCGCTTCATAATTTCCCGTATGTCCCACCATATCACCATTTGCAAAGTTTACTACTATAAAATCATATCCACTCTCAATTGAAGACAATACAGCATCACCAACCTCAGCACTACTCATTTGTGGCTTTAAGTCATATGTAGCAACTTTTGGACTAGGAATTAAAATTCTACTCTCTCCAACATCAGGTTCTTCCATTCCACCATTTAAAAAAAATGTTACATGTGCATACTTTTCAGTTTCTGCAGTATGGAGCTGCGATAAGTTATTTGCAGAAATGACATCGGCTAGAGTATTTTTTGGTGGAATTGAAGCAAACATGACTTTAAAAGGATAAGAGCTATCATACTCAGTCATAGTGATACATTTAAAAGCACTTTTTTTTCTTGGAAATTTTTCAAATTTTTCAATTCCTATAGCCTTTGAAATTTCTCGCATTCTATCATTTCTAAAGTTTGCGAAAATTATACCATCATTCTCATTTATGCCATTGTACGACTCAAAACTGATAGGCTTTATAAATTCATCTGTTATATTTTTGTCATAAGAATTTTTCACATACTCTTTTATATCTTGATTTGTTTTTGGCTCCCCATCAACTATCGCTTTATATGCCCTTTGAACTCTATCCCATCTATTGTCTCTATCCATCGCATAAAATCTACCACAAATTGAGGCTATTTGTATGGATTTATCACAAATATTTTGTAATTGTTTTATAAATTTTACACCACTTGTTGGAGCTACATCTCTTCCATCCGTGATAACATGCAAATAAACTTTTTTACCGCTGTTTTTAGCAATCTTTGCAAGTGCTATGATATGGTCTATATGAGAGTGAACACCTCCATCACTTACAAGTCCGATGATATGTATATCTCCCTTAACTTTTAGTATATCTTTTAGTGCTAAAGTGTCTTTTAAAATGTCTTCTTCTATGGCTAAAGTTATCTTGACTAAATTTTGATATATAACCCTGCCTGCACCTATACTCATATGCCCTACTTCACTGTTTCCCATCTGTCCCTCAGGCAATCCGACTGCTAAACCTGATGTTTTTAGTAGTGAATTTGGAGTTTGTTTAAAAAGTTTATCATACGAAGGTTTTATGGCATTTGCAAAAGCATTTGCTCTTGGGCTTGGATTGTAACCAATACCATCAGTAATCACAAGTACAGTTTTTTGTAGAATTTTCATATAAATTCACCTCTTAAATACGATTATAAGCAATATTTTACTAGAATAATACTTTCAATAAAATATAAATGGATATTTAATGCTCTATTGGCTATACCAAACAACTCAAATCAACATTTTTCAATACATCACAGTCCGATCTGGTATAGCTTTTTTTATATCATTAATTTTAAGTATATACATAATGCCAAAATTTATAAAATGGGCAAAAAGCAAAAAAGCAAACCAACCCATTTATTCCCTAGCTCCGCAAACTCACCAACTAAAAGGAAAAACCCCAACAATGGGAGGATTAGTCATAGTATTTTCAGCTCTCGTTGCTATACTTTTTTGTGTTAATTTGACAAATATTTTTGCTTTGATTGGTTTTGGAGTTATCACGCTTTTTGGATTAATTGGAATCAAAGATGACATATCAAAAGTTGTGAGTAAAAATAACACTGCAGGTTTAAAACCAAAATCAAAACTGATTTTGCAAATCTTAGCGGCATTAATTATCGCATATCTTCTATATAGCAATACGATTTTAAACAGTGAGTTATATCTTCCTTTTTATAAACATCCCGTGCTAAACCTAGGCTGGTTTAGTGTAGTTTTTTGGGCACTTGTTATGGTTTCATCTAGCAACGCGGTTAATCTTACAGATGGACTAGATGGATTAGCAACTGTACCCTCTATAATATCAATGCTTAGTCTTGGAGTCTTTGTCTATATCAGCGGACACGCGATATTTAGCGGTTACTTACTTCTTCCAAAGATAAGTGGAATTGGTGAAGTTGTTATAATTGCAGCTTCCCTGATAGGTTCACTTGTTGGGTTTTTATGGTATAACTGTTACCCCGCTGATGTTTTTATGGGAGATAGTGGGAGTTTAAGCTTGGGAGCTTTTATCGGCTACATGGCAATAATCTCGAAAAATGAGATTTTATTATTGTTGATAGGCTTTGTTTTTGTACTAGAAACACTCTCTGTTATATTGCAAGTTGGAAGCTTTAAAACTAGAAAAAAAAGGGTCTTTTTGATGGCTCCAATTCATCATCATTTTGAGATAAAAGGCTGGGCTGAAAACAAAATAATAGTGAGATTTTGGATAATGGCACTCATCTCAAATATCATAGCATTGACTGCTCTAAAAATCAGATGATTGCTCTGTTTGGACATGGGAAAACTACAAAAGCGATAGCTAAAAAACTAAAAAATTGTCAAATATTTGATGATTGCTTCAGTGAAAAAAGTTTAGATGAATTTGGAAATGAATTACTTCCTCCTAGCTTATTTGACCCAAATAACTCTGATATGCAGATACCGAGTCCTAGTTTTCCACTCAATCATCCTCTCATGAAAAAAGCAAATAATTTGATAAGCGAATATGATTTTTTTCAAAAAGATATGCCATATTCGATATGGATAAGTGGAACAAATGGGAAAACTACTACCACTCAAATGTTGGATTTTATATTTAAAAAAAGAGGAAGCGAGTGCGGAGGAAATATAGGAAATCCACTTGCAAACTTAAACAAAAATGCTAACATTTGGTTATTGGAAACAAGTTCGTATATGCTCTTTCACACAAAAATAGCAACTCCAAACCTTTACTTACTTTTACCAATAAAACCTGATCATTTAAGCTGGCATGGTAGTTTTGAAGAGTATGAAAAAGCAAAACTAAGTCCACTTTATCGTATGAGTGAAGGTGATATCGCGATAATTCCTGACATATATAAAAATATAAAAACTATGGCTCATGTTATCGCTTATAAAGATGAAAATGATTTAGCAAAAAAAATGGATATTGATATCAAGAAAGTAAATTTTCAAGCACCTTTTTTACTAGATGCACTCTTAGCTCTTGCTTGCGAAAAAATTCTTTTAGGGAATATTGATTATAAAAAATTTAACACCTTTAAAACAGACGCCCATAAACTTGAAGTTTTTAAAGATAAGCTTGGAAGAGTTTGGGTAAATGACTCAAAAGGCACAAACTTAGATGCAACAATAGAAGCCATCAAAAGATATAAAAATGAAGATTTAATTCTCATACTAGGAGGCGATGACAAAGGTGTGGATTTGGCTCCTTTATTTATTATGTTAAAGCCTTTAAGAGTAAAAGTTTTTGCTATTGGGTCCAACACAGATAAAATAGTAAATTTTTGTAATGGGATAAATAAAACCGTCAAAGCTTCATATCATCTTGAAATTGCCATGGAAGAGATACAAAGGATTCACACAAAAAACAGTGTCGTTCTGCTCTCTCCCGCTGCTTCAAGTTTGGATCAATTTAACTCATATGTTACAAGAGGAAATATTTTTAAAAAATTAGCCCTCAAATAAAAGATGTCTTATTTTTTCCATCTTGCTTAGATTTGTACAATAGTTTATCTATTCGCTTAAACATGGTGTCCACGTCATCATCTTTCTTAGATTCGCTAAGTCCTATACTGATGGTCACCTTTGTATCTTTGATTATTTCATTTGTAGCAACTGCGAGTCTGATTTTTTCTGAGACTATGTATGCATCTTCAAGTTTGGTATTTGAAAATATAATAACAAACTCTTCTCCTCCAATTCTAAAGATAGTATCAGTTTTTCTAATAATACCTTTGATACTCTTACTCATCACTTTTAACACTCTATCCCCGTTGATATGTCCATATGTGTCATTTACTTTTTTAAAATTATCTATATCAAGAAGTGCTATACAAAATTTAGTATCATACCTTTTAAACAAATCAAGATTTTCTTGAATTTTTTCATTATATGCTTTTCTATTATATACTTTTGTCAATTCATCGATATAAATTTGTTTTTTCATATCTATTTTTTCTAGGTAAATTTTCTCTATATAATTTGAGATGACATAACCGATAGGAAAACCTAGCAAAGTTATAAAAATTAGAAAAATAACAATTTTTTTTGTGCTACTCTCAAACTCTAGATATTGGTTAAATTTTCTTGGAACCAAAATCATGTAAATTTTTCTTGGGGTGTCTAGTGGAAATTTATAAAGCAAAAATTTGTTTGTTTTAAGTATATTGTATTTGGAAATATTTTTTGGGATAAAGGAGTATATTTTAGTTATATTTGTTTTTATTTCAAAATTTTTATCTGAATTATATTTACTGCCATCACATATAATACTTCCATCACCATAAACTAGATATACATAATAAAGCGTAGCTTTTTTGAGATCTTCTAGATATTCTGTCATATTTACATTCATGACCACTATACCTTTTTTGATGCCATTTACTACAATAGGGATTGCAATTCTTATTGTTGGTATTTTTGACTTTTGTACCACTCCATGCTCAAAATTTAAGTCAATATTCGAGTAATAAACCTCTCCTTTACTCTTTTTTATAGCTTCTTTAAAATAGTATCTATTATGTTTATCCTGCAAAGCTTTTTTTTGAACTATCCGAGGTTCTTTATAGTTATTAACTCTTACAATCTCTTTTCCATTCAAATCAATAAATCTTATATCGTATATATCATCTTCAGTTTGCTCAATTGTGACAAACAGATTTTCAACAGCTTGCTTATCACTATTTGATTGAGCAAATAATAACAATTCCCTATTTTTTGATATTGCTGATAGTATTCGTGTTTCATGCTTAATAATTTCATTAAAAAAATCGACTCGCTCTTTTGTTTTATTTGTTAATTGTTTAACAACAAGAGAATCAATAGTGGATTTATTAATTAAATAAGCAGAAGCAGACAGTACTAATAGCATAAAGCTTAAAAAGATAGAAATGATTAAAAAGATTTTATTCTTCATAGCAAATTATAGCATAATTTACAATTCAAGAGTAAGACTTATAGGGCAATGATCGCTTCCAAATATCTCATCATGGATTTTTGCACCTACTACTTTATCCTTTAAATCAGCTGACACATAAAAATAATCAATCCTCCAACCAACATTATTTCCTCTAGCACCTGCTCTGTATGACCACCAAGAATATCTATCTTTTTCATCCCCATGCACTTCTCTAAAAGTATCAATATAGCCGTATGATAAAAATTTATCAAGCCAATCTCGCTCCATCTTTAAAAAACCAGAAGTATTTTCATTTGCTTTTGGGCGAGCGATATCAATTTCTTTATGAGCTGTATTTACATCTCCGCAGATTACTATGGATTTCCCCTCTTTTCTTAAAGCTTCACAGTGAGATAAAAATCTATCGTAAAATGCCATTTTATACTCTAATCTCTCTTCGTTTCTTTGTCCATTCGGAAAATAAACATTAAAAAAAACGATATTTTCAAAATGAAATTCATTTATCCTGCCTTCGTCTAGTATATCAACTTCTTTTGCTGTATCTACATGTAAAGATGGAATATCACTAAACAAAGCAACTCCAGATTGCCCTTTTTTACTAGATGAATTTACATGTAATTCACAGAATTTCTTATCAAATATACTAGGAGGTATCTGTTCTTTTTGTGCTTTTATCTCTTGAAGAGCTAAAAAATCAATAGGCGTTTTATCCACCCATTTAAGTGCTTCTTTTTTATCAACTGCTCTTATGCCATTTACATTCCAAGATATAAAATTTAATTCTTTCATGTTTATCATTACCTTTTTGGTATATTTTAATAAGTATTTTATTATGATTAAACAAAATATCGTATAAAAGGAGGATTATATGATTCGACTGGGATTAAGTTCCATCTTATGTATATCTTTTTTACTTGCAGGCAATATCGCGATAGTAAAAAATGTCACTGGTAAAGTTTATGCAAAGAGAGCGGCAAGAAATGTAGAGTTATAGGCAGGAAATCAACTTCAAAAAGGCGATATTCTTATGACTAAAAATAAATTTGCTTTTGATTTAAATATGAAAAAAGGTTTGGCAAGTTTTGAATCTGGCAAGATAGGCAAACTAGCTCCAAAAGTAGTACACTTTAGAGTTCCTGAGGGCACAATTGGAATTCGTGGTACTAAATTTTATGTGGAGGTTAAATAGTCATGGAAGTAGCAGTAATTTTAACTTGGGTTAGCATGATATTAGCTTCGCTAATGCAAAATCCTGTCCATACTACAGTAGTTTTAGTAGATAACAATAAATCACACAATGCTATTATAGTTCAAACAAAAGTTGGCTCAGTCATAATCAATAAACCGGGCTATTATGCAAACTTGACATCAAGTGAAGAAAAACCAAGTAAAATCAAGCAAATGTCAAAAGAAGAAATCGCTAAAAAATTCAAAAGTGCCATAAAAGCTCTTCCTTTAAAACCTGTATATGTTTATCTCTATTTTAAAAACGGTACGAATAAGTTGACTGATGAGTCACTCAAAGCTTTGGGACAATGGCCATGGTCTAGGCTGATTTTAACAAAACTGATAGAAAACATATCAAATGCAAAACCAGCAAATACTTAGGAAGCAAACTAACAATTTCTGTTGTAAATAAGATACTTTTTGACAACGATAAAATATTTGCAAATGAATTGGCAAAAGCGCAAGTAACTATGCCTGTTTATTTGACGAATGATAAAAATCCAAAATGCTTCATTCCTAAAAATAATATTTATGATTTAGGCAATATAAGCACTGAATATAGCTCGCCTTATATACTGTGTAATCTTGATATATTTCAAAAAAGCTCAAACAATATAGGGTTTATAAATGCTAGAGAAGACAGTGATGGCATACTAAGAAGACTAGCGATGTTTATCAGATACAAAAATTATTTTATCCCATCTTTTGGATTGGCAAACCTCATGAGCCTTGATAAAATAAATGTTCAAAAATCAAAAGTAAGTATCTTGAATCATAGCTTTGATATAGATGAAAATTCAAATGTTTTACTAAATTTTTATGATAAAAAATGGTACAAAACTATATCTATGGTATATAAAAAACTATATGCAAGAACTTTGCTATTATTTTTAGGAGCTACTGCATTTTACCTTTTGCTTGGATTCTATTTTTTAAATCTAAATATCTATATTTTGTTTTCTTCTTTTTGATAAATATTATATTTATAATTTTTTACTATAAAGAGAGAAAATACTTTCTCGAGGAGCTTACTCAAGCCCACTCTAGCACTCTTGATAGTATGTCTTTGGTTGTAGAAACTAGAGACGCGGAGACAGGGGCTCATATACTAAGAACAAAAGAATATATGAAATATCTCGTTGATTATTTATACAAACATAATTTGTATAAAAACCATATTACCCAAAATTATAAAAAGCTTGTCTGCAGAGCCGCTTCTCTTCATGATATAGGCAAAGTAGGCATTCCTGACCAAATCTTGAAAAAACATAGTAACATAGGCAAAGATATACTAACAAATGCTATAAAAAACAATAAAAATAACCAATTTTTGAAAATTGCATACAATATAGCATATTATCACCATGAAAAATGGGACGGAAGTGGATACCCATGCGGATTAAAAAAAGATGAAATCCCTTTGGAAGCTAGAATGATGGCTTTGGTGGATGTATATGATGCACTTATAAGCAAAAGGTATTACAAACAGCCTTTTAGTTTTGAAAAATCTGAAGAGATAATTATACAAGGAAGTGGAAAACATTTTGACCCTATTATAGTTGGAGTATTTGTTGA
>JAADIZ010000017.1 GCA_013151055.1 Campylobacterota bacterium | reverse complement strand
CCTCCTATCTTAAATCTATCAAAAACTGCAAAAGTTAAATGTTTTTTTAAAACACTACCAAAAATAGAAGATGAAGTTTTAGAAAAGAGTAAAAAAATTATCATAGGAGAAAAAGATTTACTTAAAATTAAAAATTTAACAAAATTTTTTCCTACACCAGCTGGTAATTCAAGAGCAGTTGACAACATAAGCTTTACTTGCAAACAAGGAGAAATTCTTGGTATAGTTGGAGAGAGTGGGTGCGGTAAAACTACTATTGCTCGTTGTATTGTAGGATTAACACAAAAGAGTGATGGTGATATCGTTTTTAATGATAAATCTATAGGTATTGCTGGAAAAAGAGGAAAAGATTTGAGTCGTAAAATTCAAATGGTATTTCAAAATCCAGAAGCTACATTAAATCCTCAAAAGACGGTAGGGCAAATCATAGAGAGACCACTCGCCTTATATAATATTGTGCCAAAAGAACAAAGAAAAAGAAGAGTTTTAGAACTATTGTCTATGGTTAATTTGAGTGATAGATACCTTAGTCGTTATCCTCATGAGATATCTGGTGGAGAGAAACAAAGAGTGGGTATTGCTAGGTCTTTTGCTTCAAATCCTGAGCTTATCGTCCTTGATGAGCCTATAAGTTCTTTAGATGTTTCGGTTCAAGCTGGTATCTTAAATCTACTCCATGAGTTGCAACAAAAACACGGTACGACATATATATTTATAGGACATAATTTAAGTGCAATGCGTCATTTATGTGATCGTATTATGGTTGTTTATTTGGGGCAAATTTGCGAAATAGGAACACCGCAAGAGATATTTTCAGCTCCTTATCATCCTTATGTAGAAGGTCTGTTATCTGCGATACCTGTCATAGAATACAATTTAACACAAAGAGTTGTGACGATAGATGGAGCGATTCCTAGTTCTATTGAAACTATATATGGATGCCCTTTTCACACAAGATGTCATAAAAAAATAGGAAAAATTTGTGAAGAGGAAAAACCTCCAGAAGTAGAGTTTGAATTGGGGCATAAAATCGTTTGTCATTTATCAAAAGAGGAGCTTTTGGATGAAGAACCTATATTTAAATTAGAAGTTTTTAATGAGCCAAGTAAAAAAGTATTTTGCTGAAGTTTTAAGTCATAAAACAGATGGGGCAATGGGCATAAAACTTCCACTTTTTACCAAAGAGGTTGCAAAAAAACTAAAAGATAGAATTCTAAATATAAAGTTATATTTACATAGCTATACTCTTTATAAAAATTTCCTTTATGGCAAATTGACGATTAAGGAGTTTTTAGATTTTGCCTATACTCATGGTTTTGAAGGGATAGCTATAAATATAAGAACTGGCAAAGAGGGGTCATTTAACTTTAAAACAGATGATGAGATAAAAGAGATAGCAAAGTATGCAGAATTTTTGAATTTGCGTATAAATATCGATATAAGTAGCACAAACAAAGAAGAGTTCAAAAAAGCTTTACATGTAGCAAATCTTGTAAATGCTAAGGCTATAAGATTTTATATAAGAAAAAGCGGGTTGGTCTCAAAGATAATAAGGGAGATTGTTCCTGTTTTAAAAGAGATGGCTAAGCTTGCAAAAAAGAGTAATATAGAGCTTTTGATGGAGCAACATGAAGATTTAAAATCTTATGAGTTAGTGGAAATAGTAAAAAAAGTAAATGCCCAAAACCTTAATCTTATGTTTGATTATGGCAATATGATTAACGCCTATGAAAAGCCACTTGAAGCACTTCAAATCATGGCACCTCTTGTGAAACATGTACATATAAAAGGTGTTAAAATCCTAAAAGAAGGAAAAGGTTTTGGGCATATTGGAGTGCGTGAGGGAGATGATGATTTGCCACATGCTAAGCTTATGTTTGATCTTTTAATGCTAGGTGATAAAGAGCCTCAGATTGAAATTTTTTATTTAGAAGAGGTCAATGACTATTATGCGCCTGCTTATAGATTTAAAGATGAGGGAAATGATGCTTTTATCTCTAAAAGAACGGTGAGTATAACAAAAAGAGATGAAAATGTCTGCTTGGAAGATATGTTGAGGGACGAAAGAAGAGATGCTTTCTCTCAGGTAGTTTTTATACAATCATTACTAAGTGAATTAAAAACACTAGCTAATGTTACTATATGAGGTGATGTATTATGAGTAAAAGAAGAAAGTCAATTGTAAGACGAAGTAAAACACCAAACAGTCCAGGTGCACCACTATCAACTCCACTATCAACATCTGTGATGTATCATTTCCAAAGCATTGAACAACAAATATCTGTGATGGATAAAGAGGTTCAAGGATTTACTTATGCAAGATATGCAAACCCAAATTCAACAATTTTAGCAGATAAACTATCATGGCTAGAAGATGCCAAAGGTGGAATTCTTACGGCTTCTGGCATGGCTGCACTTTCTTGTGTATTTTTAGCATTATTAGAAAAAGGAGATACAATAGCAGCTTCTTCGCAACTGTATGGACAATCTTTAAAAATGCTTACAAAAATGCTTCCTCGTATGGGATTTGAAACTAAATTTTTTAATTCTTCTGATCCATCAACTTTTGATGAAGCAATCACTTCTAAAACTAAAATTATCTTTGTAGAGATTGTATCAAATCCTGTACTTAGGTTGACTTATTTTAAAGAGTTAGTAGAAGTAGCTAAAAAATCATCTGCTGTGATATTGGTTGACAATACTTTTTCAACACCATTAGGATTTAAGCCATTAAATCATGGTGCAACTTTAGTTATGCAATCTGTTACAAAAATATTATCAGGACATAGTGATCTAAACCTAGGATACATAGGGACGAATGATTCTAAGATTCTTAAAGATATTGATGAACTTATTTCAAATTTTGGATTTAATTCAAGCCCATTTAACAGCTGGCTTGCTGAGCGAGGATTGCATACTTTTGAATTGAGATTTGAAAAAGCACAAGAAAATGCCGGTAAATTAGCCAAAATACTTAATAATCACCCAAAAATTGTAAAAGTAAACTATCCAGGTCTTTCATCACATCCTGAACATGAGTTAGCAAAAGAGATGTTAAATGGAAATTTTGGAACAATGGTTAGTTTTGTACTAAAAGGAGATTATACAAATATCAATAACTTTGTCAAAGCAGCAAAAGATATACCTTATGGTCCTACGCTAGGTGATGTTGCAACAACTATGATTGTACCTTCTCTCTCTTCTCATCGGCATTTAAGCGAAGAGGAGCGGCTTGAACTTGGTATTGAAGATACTTTAGTTAGGATATCTGTTGGAATTGAATCATTTGATATAATAAGAGATGATTTATTAGATGCATTACAAGAGGCATAAATATTAAAGAGTTATCTTCATTATCATTTTAATCGCTATCAGGTACAAAACTACTCCTATAAGCTTTTTTACTTGTGATTGTGAGAGTTTAAAGTGCATAATCTTTCCACCTAGATAACCGCCTATCAAAGCAGCTACTGTGACATCTGCTAGAAGATACCAATCCATCTTTATAAATTGAAGATATGTGATAAATGCTCCAAAAGATGAAAAGGGTATCACAAAACTTACACCATATGCTGCTTTTTTTGCATCAAAACCAAGAAGTATCAAAAGTGGCATGATAAGAGCTCCACCACCTACTCCTAACATTCCTGAAATAATACCGACACTAAAACCTATGACATACAATACCCAACTTTTTGTATATTTTATTTTAGCTTCTTTTTTGTAAAAAAGCATCAGTGTTGCACTGACTAATAAAAATATTATAAGCATCGACTTCAAAATTTTATGATCAATAAACTGTGAAAGGTAAGCCCCAATTGGAGTTGAAATCAAAACAGATATCACCAGTGGCAATACAAATTTAAATTCAATCACACCTCTATAAAAGTTCATCACACTAGCACTTAGAGTTGAAGAGGTATTTACAAAAAGAGCTAATGCTCGGGAGATATTAAAACTCTGCCCAAGCATAGGAAATATAGATACTAAAGCTATCGCACTGCCAATTCCACCCATCGCAAAAAATGTGGAGAAAAAGATTGTTATGACGAAATATAGTATATATTCTTGCATCTCATTAGCTTAGATTTACATCTTTGGCTTTTCCGCCTTTTAATCTCTCCATTAAAGCCAACAACCCACCGTTTAATGTTTTCGCGTTATATCCTTTAAATCTCAAATACTCTTTTGCCATGCTTGCTCTGTACTCTATTGGACAGGCACATACTAAAACCTTATCTTTTGGAAGCTCGCTCAATCTATCTGGCAACTCATTATACGGAATCTCTTTGGCAAATTTTACACCCCAAACTTTAGTTTCAAAAGGATATCTGATATCAAGCAAAATTGCTTCATTTTTATTGTATTTTTCTATAAAAGTTTCAACATCTATTTTCATTTTAGGAACATCTTTTATCACTGTTTTTCTAACCATTTCATCATATGATTGCATTTTTATTTTTCCTTTTGGTTTTCTTGTTTTAATTCATCTAGTGCTTCTTGCATCACCTCTAAAATCTCTTCTCTCGCCTTATTGTCATCCATCTCAGGAACACTCCAGCCCTCAAAGGTCATATTCATCTTCAATATAGCCCTGACCTCCCCTCTTATCTCCTTTTTTAGCGATTCCACACCTTTTGTTGTTTCATTCATTATTGACTCCTGTTTGTTTTTGTACGACTCTTTTTGTAGTTAGCCTAAGTATCATTTCTATGGCATAAGAGAGTAAAAACCCTCCAACAACATAATAACCAATATTGTTCATGTGCTTTGAAGTATATATGAGAGCTAAAATTATAGTGATACTTAGAGTAATAATTGAAAATACGATTATTACTTTACTTGCACCTGTTTTTTTTATTTTGATGAGATGCCCAACATGAACAAATACATGAATAAACAGTATATAGATAGAACCCAAAGTTGCTATCTCGCTCAAATTAAAAAACAAGATTAAAAAAATTAAAAAAACTGTGCTTATAAGTAAACCTTCGTTGCTATGCCACACATTTCTTTCATAAACTTTTGGTAAATCTCCATCTTTTGCCATTTGATAAGTTATATTTGTAGTTGCATATAAATTTGCATTTATAGATGATGAAGTAGATATAAGTGCGGCTATCGCCATAATTGTAAATCCAATCTGTCCAAATGCTGGTTTTGCTGCAACTGCTAATGCATAATCTTTTGCTTTTACTATCTGCTCTAGTGGTAAATTTCCAAATACTGCAAAAGCTACAGCTATATACAAAACCATAACTATCAATATAGAGTACATCATAGCTTTCATCATCGTGGCTTTTGGGTTATCCATGTCTTCTGCTGTATTTGATATAACACTAAATCCACCATAAGCAAAAAATGTTAAAGATATTGCAAAAAAGACATTTTGAAAAGCGGGAGCATCTTTAAATGATAAAAGTTCAGGTTTTATGTAAAAAAAGACAATAATTGTAAATGCGATAATAATTGTCAGTTTTGTAATTACTATAATATTTTCACTTTTTGCAATCATGGAACTGCCTGCTAGATTTATAATTACGAAAAACAGAAGTATAGCTACAGCATATATATCATTATAAAATGCTCCATTTTGAGAAAACATGTGAGCCATATAAACTCCAAATGTTTTAGCAACCATTGTAATACCTACGATAGAAGAGAGATAAAATAGTATTGAAATGGAACCCGAAAAAATTCCTTCTCCATAACACTGTACTAGATATTCAACCATGCCACCTCGACTTGGATATGCAACCGCTAATTTTGCAAGTGAATATCCAGCACTAAGTGCGATTATTCCACCTAACACAAATGAAATCCATACAAGGTTACCTGCGATTGACCCTGATTCGCCTAACAAAACAAAGATACCAGCTCCTACCATAGAGCCGATACCTAGAAATATAGCACTCCATAATCCAAATGATTTATTCAAATTTTATTCCTTTTTTCCTATCGCTATCAAAAATATAAGCATACATTGGCACATAAATAAGTGTCAATAGCGTACCTATTAAAAGTCCACCAATTGCCACATCTGCTAGCGGACTTAGTCTCTCTAATCCTACGGCTTGTTCAAGTGCAATCGGAATCATACCTGCTATTGTTCCAAATGCTGTCATCATGACAGGGCGAAATCTAATGGTCACACTATCAATTGCACTTTGAAATGCTCCTTTACCTTTTGCTTTGTTTGCTTGATAAAAATCTATCAATAAAACTGCATTTTTTATGATAATTCCAAAGAGTAGCAAAATCCCAAGAAGGCTTGGCAAACAACTTGGTTTATCAAATAAAAGCATACCCCATGAAGCTCCTATAAGCGATAATGGCAAAACCAAAATCATTATAAATGCCATTCTGACTGATCTATAAATAGCAATTAAGCTCATGATTAAAATCACAACACCTAATCCTATAGCTTTTATCATTCTTGTAAAACTATCTGTTATTTGTGCACTATCACCTGTTTGAGTGATGATAAAGCCATCAGATTTTACATTTTTAAGTGCATCAATAGTATCATCAGTTAGATGGGTTACTGGTCTTTTAGCACGATATCCATTTACATCCAAAGAGTATAGCATATTGTCTCTCTCTATCTTTGCATAAGTCAAATTCTTTTTGATAGTTGCTATTTGAGACAGTGGGATTTCTCCAAACTTGGTTGATATCGGTAAAAGTTTCAAAGTCTCTAAATTTTTAGTAAATCTATCCTTTAGATATATTCTTACAAATTGTGTATTCATGGACTCCAAATTTGCATTTAGTGATGCTACTTCTCCTTTTATAGGTATCTGCATGGCTACATTAAATGGTGTTATACCATAACGCAAAGCTTTGTTTCTATCCACATCTATTATATACTCTGTAAAATCTTTATCCCAACTAGTTGACACAGAAGTCAAACCTCGCACAGTCTTCATGGCTTTCGCCACTTTTTTTGAGTATTTACTCATTCCCTCAAGTGTTGGGGAGCTAATTCTGCTATCAACTGTTGCTTTTATACTCGAAACTGCTGTTGCCCCAAAGTCATATACATCGTCTCTTTTGATGCCTTGAAGTTTAGAGAGTTTCGCTCTTATGATATTTTCAAGTTGCCACAATGTCTGTTTTCTCTTAAATCTATTTACTGCATTTATGGTGATAGTAGCTTCAGTAGGTAGGTTTCCACTTCCTAAACTCAAAACTCCAGGCTCACTTCCAAATGCAATAGAGCTTCTAACTGTCCAAGGTTGTTTATTTAGCCATTTTAAAAATGGTTTTAATCTTTTTTCGGCCTCATCTACAGTTCCATTGGCACTAAAAGCAATCTGAGCTTTTAAAATTCCTGTATCCATCGGTGGCATGGCATCTTTTCCTATTGTCGGCATAATATTTTTTAAACTAAATACCAAAAATGCTACAACACCTAGAGTCAAAATAATTCTTCGCAGTACTTTCCAGCCACCATTTGAAAATTTTAAAATTCCCTCATATGGAGTCACTAGTCTGCCGATAGTGTTTTGATAAAACCATTCAAAAGCTTTTTCTATTTTTGTTTTTTTAGTTCCATTTTTGTAAAGCCAAGCAGACAAAAGCGGTATAAAAGTGATAGATAGAAAATAACTAACTAACAACGCTATAATCAAAGTTTCAATCAAAGGTTTAAATATCTTTTGTGGAAATCCTCCAACAAACATCAATGGAAACAAAATCGCAATAGTAGCAAAAGTTCCAGCAAATACTGGGCTTAAAACCTCTTTTGTTCCATTTTTTATAGCTAGTTGTAAATCCTCTTTTGATTCAACTAGATGCCGTTCTATATTTTCCAACACAACTACCGCGTCATCGGTCAACATACCCAAAGCTAATATGATTGCAGTATATACTACGATATTTAACTCTCCACCAGTTATCCAAATGATTGCAATAGTTGAGAAAAATACCATAGGAATGGAAAGTCCAGCAGCGATAATAGCTCTGAAGTTTCCTAAAAACACCATGATAACAATCAAAGTATATATAACTGCGTCTCGCAAAGCTTCAAGCATATTTGTATTTGCCTGCTCTATCAGGTCTCTTTGAGTATCACTTATCTCAAAATTTATATTTGGATACTTGATTTGCATCTTTTTCATCTCGGCTCGTGCTGCTTTACTTACACTCAAAACACTGCCACCAGGAGCTCGCTGAATTGATAATGCGATAGAATCTTTTCCATTTCCTATATATCCGCTTGTTCTTTTTTGATATCCCCATTTTACATCAGCGATATCTCTTAATCTAACATTTGGTTTAATTAATAGATTTTCTAGATTTAAAACATTATCTTTTTCACCGTAAATCGTCACAGTATAAAAACTATTGTTTCCTTTTATAAAACCGACGGGTATATCTTTGTTTTGAGCCAAGATAACTTTTGCAATTGTTTCAAAATCAATACCATATTTTTTTGCTTTAAATGGGTCTATTTCAATATTTATAGCACTCTGATATCCGCCAAATACTTCTACATTTCCGATTGCTTTATTGCTTAAAAGATGAGGTTTTATAAAGCTATCTGAAATTTTTCTTATCTCACCAAGTGTTATAGATGAATTTTTCGGACTCAAAGCCATGACATCTACTGGAAGCGTAAAATCCCCCGCTGTATAGATTGCAGGATTAAGCCCTGCTGGGATTTTTGCTTTTGCTATATTTAGTGCATTTGCTACATCAACTGCGGCTGCATTTAAGCTTTTTTTATATCCAAACTCTGCACTAACGATTGACATATTTGCCACATTTACACTGCTGACATCAGTAACCATGCCAAGCCTTGAAAGTTCTTCTTCTATTGGCTTAGATACGGTCGATGCAGCTACTTTTGCAGTAGCTCCTGGCACCTTTGTAATGACCACAATTTTAGGTGGATTTGCATCAGGGAACAGATTTTTAGGCAGTGTTGTTAGCCCTACAATTCCCATAATAAAAAAACCTGCAATCAAGCTATATAATAGATAGGGTCTTTTGTAAAAATATTCAAATAACATCATGCATCCTTTATTTTATAGCTCTTGCTTTGATTCCACTAAGAAGTTTAAGTAAAATATCCTGTTTTGCGACTACAACTTTATCGCTATTGCTCACACCTTCGACTACAACACCTTGCTCGCCATTTGCTACAATCTTAACCTCTTTTGGTTTGGCTCTGTCATTTATAAGATCAAGAACATAATATTTGCCATTTCTATTTAGTAAAGCATCATGAGGAAGATTAAATCCAACACCATCATACACAACAACATCTATGTTTATAGTTTGATTGCTTGTTAAGCTTTTGTCTATATTTGCCAGATATTCTAAAAGTCCATTATATGTTGTGTTTAGAGGGCTTATTTCATATTTTTTCTTATCATATATTATCGCTTTTGCCACTATATCTTGTGGAAGCCTTACCACTAGATAACTGTTCGATGTGCCACTTATGCTAATAAGCGGCTTGCCCATCATCGCATTATCTCCAACATTTGCTAGTCTTGTTATGACTCCACTCACTGGAGATTTTATAGTTGTATATGAGAGCATATTATTGATTGATGACTTATTTGACTTTAACTCTCTAATTTTTAATTTTAGTGTATTGATTCCTGTTTTTGCAGCCTCTATATTTGTTATCTCTCGTTCAAACTGCTCTTTTGAAGCACCTTTTACACTTAGCAGTTTTTGAGTTCTCTCATGGGTTTTTTTAAGATTTTCAAGAGCTACTTCTTTTGATTTTATTTGTGATTTTAGCGAAGATGTATTGATTTTTAATGTTTCAAGCTCGGTTTTCAACTCTTTATCATCTATCTTTACGATAGTGTCGCCTTTATTAACTCTCTCCCCACTCTTAGCAATATGCAAGATTCTTCCGCTCACACGAGAGCTTATTTTTACATCATCATTGCTTTTTGTTATAGCCAAATAAGGAAGTGTTAGAGTTGTTTTTACACTCTTTGGAGTCATAGTTTTTACATTCATACTATATGCTATTGGTTTTGATATTTTTGCCTCAGTTGCTCTTTTGGCTTTGATTATCTTCATGCCACCAACCACAACTGCTCCAATTATCACCAATATAATCAAATAACTCAATAACTTCTTCATCTTACTACTCCTTTTAAATCATTTCCATAAATTACAGAAAGTTTTGCTATAACTTGCCATTTTTGTGACAGTGTTCCATAATAACTAGACTTAGACTCAAGAACTTTATCTTCATAAACAAGATAATCTTCCTCTGTCATTCTTCCCTCATCAAATGAAACTTTTGCGTATTTTAGTAAATTTTTGTTTTTTTGAATATTTAATTCATTTAGTTTTATGGATTTTTCTAAAAACATAAGATTTTGACCAAGAGCTTTAGCCTCTGATTTTAACTCTTGTTCTGTTTTTCTAAGCTTCATTTTATCTTTCATAATCGCAATTTTCTTTAACTGCATATCCACATCTTCGCCCTTGTTATATAGTGGCAAAGAGATGCCGAGCCTATAATATCCGTATCCTGCGTGCACATTTTCTCCAAACTTTATATCATTTTGTGAATAATTTTCACTCCACATCGCACTAAAGGCAACTTTAGGATAGTACCTTTTTGCCTTACTTGCTTTATAATCACTCATCGCTGCTTTGATTACTTCTTGAAGAGGTTTTAGTGCAAATATCTCATCTTTTTTTATACTTTTTACATACTCCATCTTTGCAGGGTTTTTTATCTCAAGACCAGTAAGTGTCTCTATATTTGAGATTACATTTGCTCTTTTTATAGAGATGTTATTAATGTTGATATCCAATTGATTTAATTTTTCATCTATTTTATCTAGTGCAATCCCTGGTGTTCTGCCAGAATTGACAGAAATTTGCAAATTATCTCTGGTTGTTTTCAGAGATTTTTGTGTTGCCTTTAGTGCTAAAATCAAATTATCCAAATATTCCAATGAAGCATTGGAACCTAATACCAAAGCTTCATTTTGATAAAAATTAAGTTCTTTTTTCAAATTTGCACTTTTTGCCAAATATTTTACTTTTTTACTTAAATCTTCCAACTCTTTTACAAAAATTGGAACACTAATACCTATGCCCATTTGCTCTATCGTGTTTGAAAAAGGCAATGCCTGACCCGATGCAGTCAGTTTTGCAGTTGCTAAAGGATCTAATGGTTTTAAACTTGTTGGCGTATTGTAATGCGTATAATTTCCAAACAAATTCACCGTAGGATAATATCCTGCATTTACTCTATCTTGTGCAATTTTTGCCATTTTTGATGAAATTTCATCAATTTTAGTAGCTGGTTGTTTCCTTATTGCATTAAAAAGTTCACTCATAGTCACTGCTTGTAAATTTATAGCAAACAAGATTAAAATTAAAATTGATAACTTTCTCATAACTAATCCTTCAACATTTTTTTAATTTTTTTAATCAAATAATCTGATATCTCGTCTATACTACAAGTCGCACAAGTATCTATCTTGCTTAATTCATAAGCTTTAATTCTTAATTTTTTAGTAGTTATCATGAGGTTTATTGTGCCCATCATCATAAAATATATTATCATAGGAATTACATCCTTAAAACAACCCTCTTTTTCACCTTTTATTAATATTTCGATAAAAAGAATATATAATTTTCGCATATGAAAAAATAGTTTTTTTGGTAACTTCGCTCCACTATCACTTAGCTCTTTTAAAAGCAAAGCTGGCAAATAAGGGTGAGAACAAGAAAAGAGGGCAAAAGTCTTTATAAAACTCTCTAATTCTTCACTTGGAGTTTTATTTTCTTTATTTTCTTTTATAACTGCATCATATATCTCTTCTAAAACTTCTATTATAACAGCCTCATAAAGCCCTTGTT
>JAADIZ010000056.1 GCA_013151055.1 Campylobacterota bacterium | reverse complement strand
CATAATAATATAATTAGAAGTACTATAAAAGCGATAGCCAAAATATTCCAAATAAGCCTATAGTTAACACTATTTTCAAATACAATATTTATATGTTTATTGTATATTTCTTCCTTTTTCTTTTTGCTTATCGTCTTTAAAGCCTTATTTATTATCTCTATTCCAGTTTTGCCCCAATCCTTTCTTAATGCCATAAACAAAGGAAGTGAAAAATCCAAACGACCTGAAATTTTCAAATCATTGTATCCATATTTGTTCATTTGATAACTAACTATTGGTAGTGGTGAAATAAGAGCATAAGCTTTTCCCTCAGATACTAATCTTAATGCTTTTTCTAATGTTTCTGCATGCATTATTTTTATCTTTTTATAATTTTTTTCTAAATATTTTGTTATCAATTGACCCTCAACCACTGCTACTTTTTTGCCATTTAAACTATCTAGTGTAGCTAAAAAATTCTTGTTGTTTTGAGTAACTAGCACAAGCGGGTAGTTCAAATATGCAGATGAAAAATTCATAATTTTTAATTTATCTGGGGTTTTGCTAGCACTAGAGTACATATCAGCTTTTTTGGATTGGATTTTTTGCACACTCTGTTTCCATGATGATGTTTTTAGAAGGGCAAATTTTATACCTGTTCTAGCACCTAATATATCAATATAATCTTTTTCGATTCCCTCAAATTTTCCACTGTTTTTATCGATATACTCAAAAGGTTCTTTTGATGGATTGATTACAAAATGTATTATCGGGTGTTTTTTTATCCACTCTTTCTCTTTATTACTAAGTAATTCTTTAAATTTATCATTTTTACTATCAATTATTGACCACTTTTTCTTTAATTTATTTAATTCTATTCTAGTGACCGCTGACATTGCTCTGCTTAAAAGCTCTTGCAATATTGGCCAATCTTTTCTCACACCAATATAATCTTTTGTATTTACATTTCCTTTTGTTAACCACCTATCTTCAACTAATTTTACATTATTTAAAGTATTTTTAATTATATAGTAGTTTTCAACTGAAAGTTTTCCAAAAGCAGCATCAGCTCTACTTGTAGAGACTGCTAAAACACTATTTTCTTCATTATCAACTTCCAATAACCTTATCTTTGGAAATTTTTCTCTCACAAGCTTTCCATAGTAAAAACCCCTGGTAATAGCAACTGTTTTTCCAAATAAATCTTTTATGTCATTTATATTTTCATCTTTTCTCAGCACTAAAGCCATTGGATTTGAGATATAGTAGTTTTTAGTAAAAAGTATATACTTTTGTCTCTGTTTTGTTTTAATAATATTTAATATAACATCTATTTTTTTAGCTTTTATCTGCTTTAAAAATTCGTCCCAAGTATAGCCGTGGATATAGTTTAGCTTAAGACCTAATTTTTTAGCCAATAAGTTCATATAATCAATAGAAAAACCTTTTGGAGCACCGTTTAAATTGTAGTTAAATGGTGCCCAATTCATCTCATTATGAACTCTCAAAACGGGATGAGATTTTATCCAAATTTTCTCTTTCGGGGATAAATTTATCTTATGTATTTTCAAACTTACATCGTTTGCAAATACATAAGTAGTTGTTAATATCATTATAAAATAGATATAAATAGAATATTTTAAATATTTTCTCACTAAAGTCTCTTTTTACTTATTATATCAAAATAAAATTTATGATAGAATGTTAATAGAAAAATATGGGCTGGATAATTGCATGGATTTAACATATGACATTTTAGTTGTTGATGATATTGGAGACAATATAAAAGTAGCTATGAATATTTTGCATAGGGCTAACTACAATTTCTCTTTTGCATTAAATGGGCAAGAGGCTCTTAAAATTGCTAAAATTAAAAATTTTGATTTGATACTCTTAGATGTTATGATGCCAAAAATGAATGGTTTTGATGTTTGTAAAAATTTGAAGAAAAGTGAAAAAACAAAAGATATTCCTATTATATTTATAACAGCAAAAAACGACATAGACTCTATTGCTAGAGGGTTTGAGTTGGGTGGAGTTGACTATATCACGAAGCCTTTTCAAGCAGAAGAGTTGAGTGCAAGAGTTGCAAATCATCTTGAGCTTTGGCGAGCAAAAAAGGTTTTGAAACAAAATAATCTAGACTTAAAAACAGAGATACAGCATAAAACAGAGATATATGCAACTGAACTTGAAAGAGCCCAAAAAGATATCATAGATACCTTGGCAGAACTTATCGAATCTACATCTGATGAAACAGGTCAACATGTAAAAAGAGTTGCAAATATATCAAAACATTTAGCATATCTTCACACTAGCATGAGCGAAGATGATGAAAGAACTATCTTTCTTGCCTCTCCTTTACATGATGTTGGTAAAATTACCATAAACCCAAACATAATACACAAACCCGCAAAGCTGACTATTGAAGAGTTTGAAAAAATGAAAAAACACACTACAAATGCTCATAATCTTTTAAAAAATTCAAAAAGAAAATTGATAAAATCTGCTGATATCATAGCTTATGAACATCATGAAAAGTGGGATGGCACAGGGTATCCTAGAGGCTTAAAAGGTGAAAATATTCATATCTTTGGACGCATAGTTGCTTTAGCTGATGTTTTTGATGCTCTCACACACAAGCGAGAATATAAAAGTTCTTGGACTTTTCAGGAATCTGCAAAATACATAATGAAAAACAGTGGAATACATTTTGATCCATATTTAGTTGATCTTTTTATTCAAAATTTAGAAGATTTCAGAAAAATTCTTGAAGAGTAAAGTTTCTAAAAAGCACTTAATTCTTAGCTGTTACTGGTATAAAAACTTGATAATTATCAGATAATTTAAAGTATAACTTTTCCATGTCAGTAGAAAAAATAGAAAAGATGCTTTGATTTACTACTTTTTTAGTAAATGGCACAAATTGCATTATATTTCGTTGATTTCTTAGCTTTACTAGAGGATTTTTTTGAGAATTTATAATTTGAATCTTTTTATTAAATATCTTTGCTAAATTATTAAAATGCTCACTAAGTCCATCTTCTTCATTTTTTCCATTTGGATAAAAATTGTATAACTTAATTTTTAAATCAAGTTGCGAAGAAAAGTCAAATATAACGGCTGACTCTTTTTCTATGTCAGCACTATCATTACTCACTATTACAGCTTTTTGAAGAGTAGGAAAACCCCAAATTCCAATCTTAAATATAGGCTTTCTTAACTCAAATAAAGTTTTTGTATATTTAGCAAAAAAGTCCTGTTTGACCACTAAAAGACCTATGTCATTATCCTTTATATCTTGAGTCATGACTTGTTTTGTGCTTGAGTTATGATAGTCTATTTGAACATCTATATTTTCCCCCAAATAACTTTTAATTTTATCAAAAAGCTTTGAGATAGTTGGGTTGATAACTCTTATAAAAAGCTTTTTAGAGTTTATCTTGGTGTGTAAGAGCATAGCATCATTTAAGATAGTATTTATGGATTTATCACTCATAACTTGCATGTTAATAAAACAGTATATCACTTTGCCAAATGGATATGGAAACTGTCCAATCTCTTTTTTTGCACTATGATATACGCTTATCAAAACATGAGGGTCCCCAACGACTAATAGTATATCATTTGGTTGAATCATCAAAGAATCTCTTGGAAGAATTAGATTATTTGCCCTATATATTCCAGCAATTTTCCAATTTTTTTGGACTATATTTCCTAGATGTCTATATGAATAAGAACTTCCTGAGGGAATTCTAACTTCCATTATTTCACCTTTTCCTAATCCAACATTTTGTGCAATTACTGGCATATCAGGTAAATAATCAATAAAACGAGAAGCTAGTGCCTCTGTTGAATTCAAGAGATAGAGTCTTTTATCATCATATTGCATACCCCACTTATCTAAAAGCACGATTTGAATATCTTTATTTATCTTTCTAATATTTTTATACGAAGAAGTGGCATCTATTTTTTTTGAAACAATCACCATGACTTGATAATAGCTATCATCCAAAATCTCTATAAGTTTATCGTAACTTGTTGGATCAAAATCAAAAAACCTAAAATTATCAGATGCTTTTTGAGGTAAAGTTTGCTCATTATAGTATACAACATCATAAGAATTTTCACCATATTGAGATTCCATAACTCTTTGTAAAAAATATTTCGCTAAAATACCATCAGCGAGTATAAGAATTTTTTTCATTTGTACTCCATTAATTAAAGGATATTATACCAAAGATGAAATTTCATATAGATAATATAGATGGAAATGCTAGGGCTTGCACTATTAAAACAGCTCATAGCACTATACAAACTCCAGTTTTTATGCCAGTAGGAACTGCGGGTAGTGTTAAAAGCTTAGATGCAAAAGATATGTCAGAAGAGTTAGGAGCAAAAATTATTTTAGGAAATACATATCATTTATATCTAAGACCTGGAGATAAAACTATTAAACACTTTGGTGGGCTCCATGGCTTCACAAAATTTCCAAATAGTTTTTTGACTGATAGTGGCGGTTTTCAAGCATTTAGCTTAAGTGCAAACTCAAAACCAGACTTAAATGGTATAAAATTCAAATCACACATAGATGGCTCCATGCACTATTTCACACCCAAAAGCGTCTTAGATATAGGCTATAATCTAAACTCTGACATCATGATGATACTTGATGATTTAGTCGCATTGCCCGCTACAAGAGAGAGAGTTAAACTCTCCATTCAAAGAACAACCGCTTGGGCAAAAGAAGCCATAAATTATCATTTGCAAAAAAGAGATATTGGCATAGGTGTGAAACAAAATATATTTGCCATCATACAAGGTGGAACAGATGAAGAATTTCGAAAAATATCAGCAAATGAATTATGTGAAATGGAAGATTATGATGGATTTGCAATCGGAGGACTAAGCGTTGGTGAAGCAAATCAGCAAATGTATGATACTGTTGAATTTACAATACCATTTATGCCACAAGTCAAACCAAGATATCTGATGGGAGTTGGAACTCCTGAGGATTTAGTAGAAAATGTAGAACGAGGAATTGACATGTTTGATTGTGTCATGCCTACAAGAAATGCAAGAAATGGCACCCTTTTTACCTCTTTTGGCAAACTAAACATAAAAGCAGCTAAATTTAAACTAGATGATGATCCCATAGACAAAGAGTGTGATTGTTATACATGTAAAAACTATAGCAGAGGTTATATAAATCATCTGTTTCGCTCTCGTGAGTTGACATATTTTCGTTTAGCAAGCTTGCATAATTTACATTATTATCTAAAACTCATGAAACAAATGAGAGAAGCGATCCTTAAAAATAGATTTCAAGAATTTAAAAAAGAATTTTATGCAAAAAGAGGTAAATGATGAAATGTGAATGGTGTAAAATTGCTCTACTTCCTATAGCTATACTTTTAATAGTAGGTGTATTTTCATATCAATTTATAAACCCAGCTCCTCCTAAAACTTTGAAAATTGCCACAGGGAAAGCAGATGGGTCGTATTATCATTATGCAACTTTATATCATAATATTTTAAAAAAAGATAAATTTGATTTACAAGTAATCCCAACAGCAGGTTCTGTTGAAGCTCTTTCTATGCTTGAAAAAGGTGAAGTGGATTTAGCTTTTGTCCAAGGTGGAACAGCAAGCAAGACTGATATGAAAAATTTGATGTCTCTTAGTAGTTTATATTATGAGCCATTGTGGATTTTTTATCAAAAAAATGAGAATATTAACTTCTTGTACGAATTAAAAGGCAAACGAATATATATCGGGGGTGAAGGAAGCGGAACTAGAGCTCTTGCACTTGTTTTACTAAAAGAGAATAATATAAATAACAAAAATACAAAATTTGTCAACTTAAATGGTCGAAGCCCAAAACAAGCACTAAAGAGTGGAAAAGTTGATGCTATTTTTAGTGTAATTTCAGCCAATTCGAGCAAAATACAAAGTCTTCTTGAAGACAAGGATATTAAACTTTTTAATTTCAAAAGGGCAAAAGCATATAGTAAAAGATTTAATTATCTCAAGCCACTTATTCTTGGAGAAGGCGTGATGGATTTGGAAAAAAATATACCAAATAGAGATATAACACTTCTTGGCACAACTGCTACATTAGTGTCAACAAAAGAGCTGAATTCTGATTTGATTAGGTTAATTTTGAGAGCGGTCAAAAAAATTCATTCTAAAGCTTCTATCTTTTCACAAAAAAATGAATTTCCAACGCAAAAATACACACAAATTCCTATGAGTGAAGATGCAAAGATATATCTTATAAAAGGAGATAGTTTTCTTCAAAAAATATTCCCTTTTTGGATAGCAAGCACGATAGAGAGGCTCATAGTTATGATTTTACCTCTGCTCGTTATCCTTTTTCCCCTCTTAAAAGGACTTCTACCTTTATATAGATGGAAAATAAGATCAAAGATATACAAGTGGTATAAGATATTACATGAACTAGATTCGAGACTTGAAACAGTAGATCCAAAGCTGTTAATACAAATAAAAAAAGATTTAGAAAAAATGATAAATGAAATGCAAAAAGACAGCAATATTCCACTGTCTTATATGGGCGAGTATTATGACCTAAAAGTCCACGCAAATTTGATTTTAGGAAAGTTAAATAAGAAAATTCAATGAACTATGTATCCCATGAAGATCAAATTTTTTATAAAATTTGATCTTTTATCTGGCTTGTCCAAAGACTAATTCTCTTGTCGCTTAACTCTTCTTGATTATCTTCATCTAGTGCCAAACCTACAAATTTATCATCAACTACTGCTATTGAATTCTCGTAATCATAGTCACTATCTATATCAAAAGCACCAACAATAGTAGCTCCCATTGTTAAAACTTTCTCATGAAGTATTCCCATGGCATCGACGAAGGTGTCTCCGTAGCTATCTTCATCACCTAATCCAAACAGTGCTACTGTTTTGCCACTCAAGTCAATCTTGCTAAATTCATCAATGTTGTCTTCCCAATCACCTTGAAGATCACCCTCTCCCCATGTTGAGATACCAAATATCAATTTATCGTATTCTTTTATTTTTTCTATTGAGGTAGTTCCTATATCAAATATCTCAACATTGCCTAGCTCTTTTGCTATTTTTTTCGCTATATTCTCAGTGTTTCCTGAGTCACTTGCATAAAATATTGCTGTTGCCATCGTAATTCCTTTCTTTAATTATTTACTTTTTAATTCTCTGTAAAACAGAAGCGGCGTGAGCTCCTAGACCTTCTGTTTTGGCTAAAAGTGCACACTCATTGCCTATTTTTTCTATTCCAGTTTTACTCATACAAATTATGGAAGATTTTTTGATAAAATTGTCAACACTCAGTGGTGAATAAAACTTTGCAGTTCCACCTGTTGGGAGTGTATGGTTTGGACCTGCTATGTAATCCCCTATAGGCTCAGGCGTATAGCTTCCTAGAAAAATTGCTCCAGCGTGTTTTATCTTAGGCAATATTTCCATCGCATTTTCACATACAACTTCTAAATGCTCAGGTGCTATTTCATTCATCAATTCTATCGCTTCATCAAAATCTTTTGTGATGATTATCGCTCCTCTATTCTCTATAGAAGTTCTTGCAATTTTTTCTCTATCCAATGTTTTTAGCCAGTTTTCTATCTCTTCTTTGGTATCTTTAGCAAGATTTTCATCTGTTGTGATTAAAATAGAACTTGCCATTTCATCGTGTTCAGCTTGACTAAGCAAATCTATCGCTAAGAGTTTTGCGTCACTACTCTTGTCAGCTAAAATTCCTATCTCGCTCGGTCCTGCTATCATATCGATATTTACTTCGCCATAAACTAATTTTTTTGCAGTCGCCACAAAGATATTTCCTGGACCTGTGATAACATCTACCTTAGGAATTGTATCGGTTCCATAAGCCATAGATGCTATCGCACTAGCTCCGCCGACTTTATAAGCTTTTTTTATGCCACACAAATGCATGGCAGCCAAAAGAAGAGAATTTAATTCATTGTTTGGAGCTGGTGTGCAAACTATAATTTCCTCAACTCCAGCAACAATCGCTGGAATTGCATTCATTAAAAGTGAACTAGGATATGCTGCTTTTCCACCTGGAATATAAAGCCCTGCTCTATCAACTGGAGTTATCTTTTGACCCAAAATAGAGCCTGTTTCATCAGTTTCCATCCAAGTTTTAGGAAGTAATTTTGTATGGTATCTCTTAATTCTTTCATATGCTAATTCTAATGCATTTTTTAGCTCATTATCTAAGCTGTCATATTCATTTTTCATCTCTTTTGTAGAAATTTGCAAATCCTCACCACAAGATGGTTTCCATTTGTCAAACTTTTCTATATGTTTGATTAAAGATTTATTTCCATTGGTTCTAATCTCTTTTATAATATTTGCCACGATATCAGATACATTGTCTATATCCATCTTGCCTCGTTGTAAAAGTTTTTCAAATTGGGCTTTAAAATTATCATCAATAGTTTTTATTTGTAACACTAATTCTCCTTTGCTAATTAGATTTTATCATACTTTCTCTCATACCTTGCTTTCATAGATTCGTTTCCTTTTACACCACCTTGATGGATGTAAATGAGTGTTCCTCTCAAATTACTTTTATTTTCCAGAAATTTTAGCCAACCTATTGGGTCATACAAAAGGTCAAATTCAACGCCTAACTCTTTTTTTAAATTTTTCCAAATCTCATAAGCTTCAAGATATAATTTTCCATAATGATACTTCTTTTTTGAACTTAATATGATAGGGTAATCATCTTCGTTATCATCTAGCATTTTCCACTGCTCTTTTAGATATTCATCACTTCCAACCGTACTGCAAGTATAGACTTGAAATGGTAAATATTTTTTTAAAAATAGTGCGGTTGTTCCTGTTCCTGATGGTAAAAATAGATATGGATTTTTTATATTTTGTTTTTTTATATCTTCTATGAGCTCATAAGCTAACTTTTTTATACCAATTTCGGCTTCTTTTTGTCTTCCACCTTCTTGTATAATTAGAGTTTGAGTATCTTTTAGAGAATTAGCTTCCTTTTGTCTATCTTGACTTGTAAATATTTCCATACCATTTTCGAGTGCATATTTATAGTTTCCATTTGGTGATTTGCTCAAAAAAGAAGGTATATGGTCGCAAAAATATATAAACTTCCATTTTTTCATCCTAGCTAAAACACTCAGTGAATACATAGCATTTGACTGGTTAGAGCCATAGCTAACAACTCTTTTTATATTAGAAAAATTATTTAATAAAAAATACTCAAATTTTCTAGCTTTATTTCCAGAAAAATCAGGATGCAAAAGGTCATCTCTTTTTATAAAAAATATTTCATCTCTAAAATTCTGTTTTTCAAAGGGTGAAGGAGTTTGCAGCATGGGATTAAAGAGCCTTTATAAAGGCTCTTTGGTATTTAATTTCTATCTATACAATTAAGATCACTAAAAGCAGTTTCAAGTCTTTTGATTATACTCTCTTCACCCGCTCTAAGCCATTTTCTTGGGTCATAGTATCCCTTATTTGGCTTGTCTCTACCATCAGGATTTCCTATTTGAGATTGTAAGTACGGAGCATTTTTTTCTATATATGCTTTACTACCTTCCCAAAATGCCCATTGTGTATCCGTATCTATATTCATCTTCACAACACCATAAGATATAGCCTCTCGTATATCTTTAAGCTCACTTCCGCTTCCACCATGAAATACAAAATTCACTGGTTTTTCTTGTGTATCAAACTTTTCTTGTATGTATTTTTGTGAGTTATCTAATATCTCAGGAGTGAGTTGCACATTTCCAGGTTTATAGACTCCATGTACATTTCCAAAAGAAGCAGCAATTGTAAATCTACCACTTATCTCACTTAGCTCTTTATAAGCATAGGATACATCTTGGGGCTGAGTATATAAAGCTGAATTATCCAAGTGTGAATTATCTATACCATCTTCCTCTCCACCCGTACAACCAAGTTCCATCTCAAGAGTCATGCCAATCTTACTCATTCTTTTTAGATACTCTTTACAAGTAGCCACATTATCTTCCAAGCTCTCTTCGGAGAGATCAATCATATGAGAACTAAATAGTGGTTTACCGTGTTTTTCAAAGTAAATTTCACCCGCATCTAAAAGTTCATCTATCCAAGGCAAGAGCTTTCTATTTGCATGGTCAGTATGCAATATAACTGGAATTCCATATGCAATAGATACAGTATGAACATGTAATGCTCCACTAACTGCACCTAGAACCCCAGATATTTTGGTATCTATGCCTTTACCTGCATAAAAAATTGCTCCACCATTGGAAAATTGCACGATTATAGGTGAATTTACTTTTTTCCCTGCTTCCATAACTGCATTAATGCTATCTGTGCCCACAACATTTACAGCAGGCAAAGCAAAAGCATTTGCTTTTGCGATACCTAGAATCTTTTCCAAATCATCACCAAACACAACCCCTGGTTTGACAAAATCAAGAATTTTTTTTCCTTGCATCAAAACAACCTTTTTATTTTATAATTACTTTTGCACCTTTTCTAAGATCTTTCGCTTTTGCAGCAACTTTTTTTCTGAATTTATCCATCTTTAATGAATTTTCTATTTGAGGTTTAACTTCTGCCAAAGTAGCTTTTTTTCCGATTTCTTTATTTTCTAAATAAATAATATGATATCCAAACTGAGTTTTAACTGGAGTCATTGTAATTGTACCTTTTTTCAGTGCAAAAGCTGCGTTACTAAAAGGTTTTACCATTTGTCTTTTATTAAACCATCCAAGTTCTCCACCATTTTTACCACTAGGTCCTGTTGATTTAGCTTTTGCTAACTCTATAAATTTTTTGGCAAGTGCATCACCTTTCAAATTTTTAAGCTTATCAATTATAGCTTGTGCCTCTTTTTGTGTTTTTACTAGTATATGTCTAGCTTTTGCACGAGATGGTTTTACAAATTTATCAGCATTTTTATTAAAAAATACTTTAATTTCTTTTTCAGTAACATTCATATTTTTAAAGATTTTTTTCATCCATAATTCTAATGCCAAGTCACTCTTTATATTTTTTAAAGCTTTTTTGAATTCTGCTTCATTTTCAATTCCACTTTTTACAGCATTTTGAGCCAATAGTTTTCGCTCAACTGCTTGTTCAACCACTTTTTTTTGCGTTGCAGGAGGAAGTTTCTCATAAGTTGCACCTGGCATTGACTTTAACAATACTCTTATGTCCTGATCTGTTATATTTTGACCATTAACTGTTGCATACACAGTAGCGTTTAAACTAGCTCCGAAAATTGCTACTATAATACTAGCAAATAATACTTTCTTCATTTGTATCCTTTTTTAAAATTTGATTGAGTATTATACTATTTTTGTTTAAATAATTAATAAATCTTTGGATAAAATATCGTTATGAAAAAATCAACAAAAAAAGAAATCCTGTCTATAAAAGAGCTATTTATAGAAAATTACAGTGACGCGGTGACGGAATTAAAGTACAAAAGCTTATATGAGCTTCTCGTTTCGGTTATGCTTTCAGCCCAATGTACAGACAAAAGAGTAAATATAATTACACCTTCTCTATTTGAAAATTATCCAGATACAAAAAAACTTGCAACTGCGAATTTGGATAAGATCAAAGAGTTCATAAAGTCTTGTTCTTTCTTTAATAACAAAGCTAAAAACTTGATAAAAATGGCCAAAAAAGTAGAAGAAGATTTTGATGGAAATATACCGTTAGATGAAAAAAAACTGATTTCACTAGCAGGAGTTGGACAAAAAACAGCTCATGTGGTTCTCATAGAATACAACCAAGAAAATTTAATGGCAGTAGATACACATGTTTTTAGGGTAGCTCATCGTCTAGGTTTAAGTAAATCTCAAACTGCAATAAAAACTGAAGTTGACTTAACAAAAATTTTTAATGACAATCTTCATATACTTCATCAAGCTATGGTGCTTTTTGGCAGATATATCTGCACCGCCAAAAAACCAAAATGTACTGAGTGTTTTTT
>JAADIZ010000114.1 GCA_013151055.1 Campylobacterota bacterium | reverse complement strand
CTGGCCACGCTGATTTTACTTACTATAAAAAATACGGCATTCGTGATTATCGAGGTGGAGGAAGAAGTAGTGCTAGAGAAACTGCTTCTAGAGTAGCTGCTGGCGGGGTTGCCAAACTACTATTAAAAGAATTAAATATCGAAATTTTTAGTGGGATTTGTCAAGTTGGTGAAATCAAAAATAAAAATTGTGATTTTAGTTATGTAGCAAAAAGTGAAATTTACTCCGTTGATAGTGAATTAGACGAAATTTGGAAAAAACTTATAACAGACACAAAAAAATCACGAGATTCCATAGGTGGAGTTGCAATTGTTAAAATCAAAAATGCTCCAATAGGATTGGGGGAACCGATTTACCATAAGCTAGATGCCCTTTTAGCAAGTGCCATGATGAGTATAAACGGTGTAAAAGCTATAGAAATTGGGGATGGCATTTTATCTTCATCACTAAGAGGTTCGCAAAACAATGACCAACTCAGTGCTGATGGTTTTTTAAGCAATAATAGCGGGGGAATACTAGGCGGTATCTCAAACGGAGATGACATAGATCTCAAAGTATACTTCAAGCCAACTCCATCTATTTTTATGGAACAACAAACCATCGATAAAGATGGAAATGAGCTCAAATACTCACTGAATGGGAGACATGACCCCTGCATAGCCGTAAGAGGAAGTGTGGTTGCAGAAGCTATGTCAGCCCTCGTGATTGCTGACATGTTGCTCTTAAACATGAGCTCCAAAATAGAAAATTTCAAGGAAGTTTATGATCAATAAAAAAACTATTTTTTGGGCAATTTTCACGATTTCAATGGTATCTTTGATTATCTTTTTTGGTAATTACAACAAAAAAGAAGAAAAGGCTCTAATCCAAAACAATAAATCAGATATACTAAAAGTTTGGAAAAAAGACTATCCATATAGAAAGTACCTACATATAAAAAAATTTTATGAAGCAATAGCAAAAGGTACAATAAAAATTTGCTTGAAGTACAATGTGCCACCCGCTGCCATTTTAGCAATGGCTGGTGTAGAATCAGGATACGGACAAGGTTATATATCAAAAATTACAGGCAATATATTGAGTCTTGGTGCCCAAAAAAATGAAGCGATGTTACCTGCATTATATCTTCCAAATATCATCAACTTTCCAAGCAAAGTTTTATACAATCCAGAGAATATAAACAAATACAAAGCTACTAACTTATACTGGAGCAAAAGAACACCAAGCTTTAAAAAGGATTACAGACCAAAAAATATAGCTGGAAGTAAAAATAAACTTGATTATTTTGATAATCATCCTAAGCAAAGATTAGCTGCTAATCTTGCAGATATAGAGGATTTTTGTAAAAACTGGATAAATAAAAACAAAAAACAAAAAGCCTTTGTAGTTGCTAGAAAAATGCTTGACAATATCGTCAAGAAAAAATCAAAAGATGTACTATTTACAAAAGAGTTAAATATCAAATTTATCAATATGATTGGAGGTAAGAAAAATTCTTTTAATTATAGAAAAACTTGGCCAAAAAAGATCGCACTTATACTAAAGAAAACTGGATTAGTGAATTTGGTAGAATCCTTACATGCTACTAAGAAAAATTTTAATGAATTATGGTGATAACCCTTTTGCTATATTGTAGTTTATTTAATATTTACAATAATAATATAAAATTTCGACAAAAGGAAATTAAATGAAAAAATTCACCATAGTATTATCAGCTTTAATGATAACTTCATCACTTTTCGCATCAAAGCAGAGTGAGCTCAAGAAAGACATAAGCAGAGTTTTTGCAAATGGCAAGATAGACACAAGTTCCATAAGCATAATAGCACAAGGCACTACTGCAGACCTTAAAAATTTACATATTGCAATAGGAACGATAAAAGGAAGCTCAAAGCCTTTTTTATTGCTATATAATAAAGACACTATGATAGTTGGTAACATAAAAAATAGAAAAGATGGCAAGAGTATTTTTGATGCTTTTATAGCTAAAAATAGAGCAAAAATCAAAAAAGCTTTATCAAAAATACAAACAAAACAAACAACTCAAGAAGTTCAAAATAACAAAAAAATTATTTCTTTGTTCAATAAAGATTTTAAAAACTCTATGTTTAAAATCAAAGGTGGAAACCCAAAAGGTAAAATAATCTATTTTATAACAGATCCAAACTGTCCGTATTGCCAACAATATGAAAAAAATGAATTAGCTGGAACAATAAAAAGATCAAAAGAAACAAGAGTTATACCTCTGTTTTTAAATATCCCAGGACATGAAACTTCACCTATGAGGTCAAGCTGGCTCCTTGAAAAAGCAAAAACTACAAAAAATTCAGATTTGTATGCTCTAATACTAAAAGCATCTGATAAAAATGATAATACTTATAAAGAAGTAGACAAAAAATTTGCAAAAGAAAAAATTGCTAAAATGAAAAAATTTTTAGATATGGGTCTTATACAAGGCACACCAACTATATTTGATGAAAATGGAACGCTTACAAGATAAAAAAAATCAAAAAGGATTGAGTTAGATACTCAATCCTTTTTTTTTAAAATCTACTAAAAAATAACTCCGAATACATTAATATTTTTCAATTTTTTATAAAAACTATACTTTTTTTCTTTTTTAAAGCAAAATTAGGGTAAAATTACTCTTATTTAAAAATTAGGACAAAACAATGATAAAAACAATTATGCCGATTACCGCAATTATCGGTCTTAGGTTTATGGGATTGTTTATAGTACTGCCTGTACTTTCAATTTATGCACTGGGCTTAAAAGGCTCAAACGAATTTTTAGTCGGTATCACAATAGGAGGATATGCACTAACACAAATGCTACTGCAAGTGCCTTTTGGTATGCTCTCGGACAAAATTGGAAGAAAAATAACTATAACCATAGGGTTGATTATATTTATTATTGGTTCTCTTATTTGTGGATTTAGTAATGATATATATACTCTCATGTTTGGACGATTTGTTCAAGGAGCAGGAGCTATTGGGGCGGTGGCAACTGCTATGATAAGTGACATGGTAAAAGAAGAAGTGAGAGCAAAAGCTATGGCAATTATGGGTGGAAGTATCGCTATGTCATTTGCACTTTCCATGATGATAGGACCTCTAATAGGAGGATATTGGGGCGTAGATAAGCTTTTCTTTCTAGTAGCTATCTTTTCAATACTTGCAATTGTGATACTTTACTTAAAAGTTGCAAATCCTCCAAAAATAGCACACAGTTATGACAATAGTGAAAGAAGGCTTTTGGAAATCTTACAGAACAAAGATTTGATGAAAATGAATATAACAAATATGCTACAAAAAGGTATGATGACTTTAGCATTTTTGATTATACCAATTTTAATGCTCAAAGAATTTGGGTGGGAAAAGAAAGAGTTATGGATGGTATATATGCCAGCTATGATTTTTGGTTTACTTGCGATGGCTCCATCTGCGATAATCGGCGAAAAATACCATAAAGCAAAAGAGATGCTCATGCTAGGAATTATCTTTTTTGCAATTAGCTATGCAATTATGGGCTATGCTCACTCTGCGGTGGTGTTTATCGTAGGTGTTGTAATATTTTTTATAGGTTTTAATATGCACGAACCCCTCATGCAGTCAATGGCAAGCAAATATCCACGCATTCACCAAAAAGGTACAGCCCTTGGTATCTTTAACTCTTTTGGCTATATTGGTACTTTTATAGGTGGTGTTTTTGGTGGATATTTTCTACAGAATTATGGCATAGAAGAGATTGCCCTTGTTGTCATAATAGTTGCATTTTTTTGGTTATTTTTAGTAGCAAGTATCACAGATCCAAAAATCAACAAAAATCTATACCTGAGCTTTTCAGATATTAACCTAGATAAATCTGCAAACCTGCATGACATAGATGGTATCATAGAGTGGTATAAAAATGAAAGCGAAAGCATACTAATCATCAAGTATAGCTCCCTAGATACAAACAAAAAAGAGATAGAAAACTTTTTACATTGATAGCACTCTTTCTTATAAGCCTCGGCTCCGCCACTCTCTTACCAGGTGGCAGTGAGGCTTTTTTCTTATATAAACTGCATTTCTCTCCTGAGCTTATATATACTTCTTTATTGGTTGCAAGTATTGGAAACACAATTGGTTCATTTATAAATTATTTGCTTGGTAGATATTTGCGTGAATTTGCGATAAAAAAAGCTTATTTCAAACAAAATTCTATCCAAAAAGCAACTAAAATCTTCCAAAAATATGGCTTTGTATCTCTGTTGTTATCTTGGATGCCAATCATCGGTGATCCTATCACTTTTGTAGCTGGAATTTTAAAATACAAATGGTGGAAGTTTTTAATCACAGTTTTTATAGCAAAATTTGTGCGTTATGGGGTTTTAATGTATTTATATGTTAAAATATCATAGATATGAGGAATATATGAAAAAACTAACTTTAATTTTTACCTATATAGTCGCATTTTCAACAATTTTATCAGCAACTCCGCTTATAACTGCTGTCTTAAAACAAGATGTAAACAGCGTAAAAACCTTACTAAAACAAGGAGTTGATAAAAATGCAAAAGACGACAAAGGATTTAGTGCACTTGATTATGCTATCTCAAGAAAATACTCTGAAATAGCTCAGATTTTATATAACAATGATTTAAACAACTTCATATTTTTGAGGCAAAATGGCAAGCCTTTGTATGTAAGCTTCTCAAAAAAGGGCTTTAAATTTCAAAACCCAAAGATAGATGATCAGATAATTGTATTAGGAACAATCATTCCAGAATCTTATGAAGAAATTTGTCAGTCATATGAGAGAGCAAAAAAGCAGAGTATAAATACAAAAAAAGCAAAATTTGGACTATTTTTAATTATTACTAGAATTGCTGACTTAAAAAATATCAATACCACATATAAACAGTGTCAAAAATTCACTACAATTTTATATCCAAATTATGAATTTTATAGACTTTTAGCAAAACTCTTTAAATACCAAGGAGTGCCACAATTTCTTTTTAGAAACAAAAGCGGTAAACTCACTGGTGGTAGCATAGAATCATACATCTTTGAAGGAAACAACGGCTTTACTCGCTCAATAAAATAACATCAACCAAGTCACCTTTATTGATTTTCTTGGTATCTTCGTCTATGCAAAGAAGTGCAGCATCATCAAGTAGATTATTTAAAATTGCACTACTTCCTATTTTTTTGCCCTCCAAGTTTACCATAGCTTTTCCATCTTTTATTACAAAGTTGCAAGCTGTAAACTCTTTGTAGCGAGATCGTTTTGTGTATTCTTCACTCATATAAGCTTTTACTGTTTTTGTGTCGAACTCCCGTGCACTCATGGCTCGTAAAAGTGGTAAAATGTATAAAAATGTACCAACACTTGAGCTATATGGAAAGCCAGGAAGTGCGAAGATGTATTTATGTCCAATTTTTACTATTTTTATATGTCGTCCAGGTTTTACAAAAGCACCATTTACTATGTATTGCGGTTTCAAGTCACCCAAAACTTCTTTGACAAAATCATAATCTCCAACGCTCACTCCACCTGTTGTGACTAAAATATCTGATGTTCTTAAAGCTTCGCTCATCATTTCTTTGATTTTTGATTTGTCATCTTTTGCGATTTCTAGCCTGATAGTGCGTGCACCTGCTTCTTGCAAAATTCCCTCGATAGTGACATGATTTGAACTTCTTATTTGAGATATATTTTCTTTTGGTTCACCAAAATCCAGTATTTCACTTCCTGTAGCGAGTATTGATATATTTGGTTTCACAAAAACAGAAATTTGCACATATCCAAGCTCAGCCAATACTCCAATCTCAGCATATCTTATCTTCGTGCCTTTTTTTAGTAAAACCTCGCCTTTTTTATAGTTCTCACCGATGGGACGAGAAGCAAAACCTTTTGGAACTGGTTTTGTGATTTTTATCACATCGCCTTGTACTTCAACATTTTCGATTGGTATCAAAGCATCGCTTCCCTCGCTCATCAATGAGCCAGTAAATGTTTTGACGCAACTTCCCTCAACTACTAAATTGCCTTTATAACTTCCAGCAGGCAGAAAATCTATAATTTTAAGACTACCTAACTCTTGGTCTTCACTTCTAATCGCATATCCATCCATAGATGATGTTTTAAACTGTGGATTATTTTCTTTTGCAATTATATCTTCGCCCAAAATCCTCTCTAACGCAGAAGTCAAAAAAACTTTTTCCTTGCCAAATATTGTATCTATCGAATTTTTCAGTGCTTTTAGTGTATCCTCATATTTTTCAAATTTCATATTATTGTCTCCTTTTTGCTGAGCAACCCTGCTCCACCAAGGGCTTGACTTCTATTTTTTGCATAAACTCTTTTGCCATTCACTAAGTCATATTTCCAAATAGGTGCATTTGCTTTAAAATCTTCTACAAAATCATTTATGAGTTTTAACCCTACTTTTCTCTGTGGTGAAACTACTGCTGAAATATATGAGCTTGTATGATTTAGTACATCTCCTCTGGAGTGAGCCATAAGTACTCTAGCCCCTTGTTTTTGTGCTTTTTTTTGCCATTCATTAAACCAAGCATTTAATATTGGCTCATATATATCAAAGCTAAGTCCATCAATGCCTAATTCATCGCGTACTATTCCTATAAAAGGAATAAAAGCTCCAAAATTATCGTTTTTTATCATCTCATACCAACGAGTCGTAATCTCTTGAACATCTAAAGACCCATCATGAAGCTCTAGCATATCAACCACCGCATACAGGAGGTAAAAGTGAGATTTTATCATTTTTTTTGATTTTAAAATCAAGCGATTTCACAATGACATCATTGACAGCTACTGCACAGATACTTAGCCATTCTTCGAGTTTTTCATCTTTTGCAAAAACCTCTTTTAATTCATTTAAATTCTTTATATTTAACTCTTGTGGTTCTTTATCAATCGGTCCTAAAAATTCAATCCTAGCCACTTGTTCTTCCTTGTTACTTTTTTACACTTATTATATCAAAAAAACCCTATTAGTATTAAATAATTGATAAAAAATGAAGTAAAATAAATCTAAGAGTTTCAATTAAGTTTCATGGTGATATAATTTCGAAAAATTTATGAGGGCTTGTCTTGATATTTGGAAAAATTGATTATATCAATCTTCTACCTTTTCATATTTTTCTAAAGAGCTCTTCTTTGAACAATGCCTTGAAAAAAGCCATAGAGTACAAAAAAGGCGTACCAACTCTCATAAATAAAGAATTTCACAATAGAAAAGTTAGTGCGGCGTTTATTTCTAGCATAAAAAGCAATGCCAAAAATATAAAAACGCTTCCATTGGGAATTATAGCAAAGAAACAAGTAAAAAGTGTAATTGTAAAAGAAGGTAAATGTAAAAATGACCCTGCATCAGCTACTTCAAATATTTTATGCAAGGTGTTAAATATTCAAGGTGAAGTTTTTATAGGTGATATTGCACTCAAAAAATATATTGAAAAACCTGATGATTTTGTCGATTTAGCAGAGCGTTGGTATAAAAAATACAATTTACCCTTCGTTTTTGCTGTTTTATGTACAAACAAACATCATACAATCTATAAAAAATTGGCAAATAAATTTAAAAATAAGAATATCAAAATACCTAATTATATATTAAAAGATTATGCACAAAAAAGAGGTATTACAACAAAGGAGATCAAAGAATATCTAAAACTAATCAGTTACAACATAGACAATAAAGGAAAAAAAGCGTTGAAGCTCTTTTTAAAAAAAGCTTCTAAATTACAAAAAAATTAATGTGCATAAAGCACTATGAAAAGGAAAATAAAATGGCAGCTCAACACAGAATCGACGAAGTACTACAAAGTACAATGTACAGTACTCCAGGTCAAGCAGAGTTTTATCAAGCAGCAGACGAAGTCCTTCAATCATTAGAACCTCTTCTTCAAAAAGAGCACAAATATACTGACAACAATATACTTAGCAGAATTGTAATTCCTGAGCGACAAATCATATTTAGGGTATGCTGGATGGATGATAAAAGTGTAATTCAAACAAATATAGGTTATCGCGTACAATTTAACTCAGCAATCGGACCATATAAAGGCGGTCTTAGATTACACCCAACTGTAAATCTAGGTATTATCAAATTTTTAGGTTTTGAGCAAATCTTTAAAAACTCATTAACAGGTCTTAATATCGGCGGGGCTAAAGGTGGATCAAACTTCGACCCTAAAGGAAAGAGTGATGGTGAAGTGATGAGATTTTGTCAATCATTCATGACTGAACTTTCAAAATATATCGGAGAAACCATAGATGTTCCAGCAGGTGACATCGGAACTGGTGGTAGAGAAATTGGTTATATGTTTGGACAGTATAAAAGACTTACAAACAGATTTGAAGGTGTATTGACTGGAAAAGGTCTTAACTGGGGTGGCTCACTTGCAAGAACAGAAGCAACTGGTTTTGGCTCAGTTTACTTTGCTGATAACTTCTTGAGAAAAGTAGGCAATGGATTAGAAGGCAAAGTAGCTACAGTATCAGGAAGTGGAAATGTTGCAATTTATACTATCCAAAAACTTTACGAATTAGGTGCTAAGCCAGTTACTTGTAGTGACTCTCGTGGTACAATTTATCATAAAGATGGAATCAACTTAAAAACACTGCATTTAGTCAAAGAAGTCAATAGAGCATCTTTAACACAGTATGCAGAAGCACATCCAGATGCTAAATACATCCCTGTTAGTGAATATCCAAAAGATGCTCATGCGGTTTGGGCTGTTCCTTGTGATCTTGCATTCCCAAGTGCAACACAAAATGAACTCAATCTCAATGATGCGAAAACTCTTTGTAAAAACGGCTGTCTATTAGTAAATGAAGGTGCAAATATGCCTACTACTCCTGAGGCTATAGAGTATTTAATGGCAAATGAAGTGCTATATGCTCCAGGTAAAGCTGCAAATGCCGGTGGTGTTGCCACAAGCCAATTAGAAATGGAACAAAATGCTAGTATGGGTAATTGGTCATTTGCTGAAGTTGACACTAAATTACAAGGTATCATGAAAAACATTTTTGACTTATCTTTTGAAACTGCAAAAGAATTTGGTGAGAAAAATAATATAATGATGGGTGCGAATATCGCAGGATTTAGAAAAGTTGCTGACTCTATGTTGGATCAAGGCGCAATATAAAAATATTTACACAAAGAGGCTTGCCTCTTTGTGTAGAACAAAACTATATAAGCACAAATTTACAACGAAAATGATATCATCCTTGAAAGATATAATTTGGAGGTAACAATCTATATGCGAAATATCATACTAATTTTACTGCTTATAGTTTCCATAGGTTTTTCTAAAACATTTACATTTACTACACAACCAGATCACAATACTGAAAAATTAAAAAAGAATTATATAAAATTGGCTCAATATTTACAAAAAATGTTACATGTAGATGTTAAATTTTTGCCTACAACATCTTATGATGATTCTATAGCTGCTTTTGCTAGCAATAAAGTACAACTAGCATGGTTTGGTGCACTAGCGGGAATAAAAGCAAGGAGTATGGTGCCAGGCTCAACTGCTATAGTACAAGGATTTGAAGATACTCAATTTTACTCATACATTATAGCAAATACGAGTACCAAGCTAAAAAAGTCTGATCTATTTCCTAAAGATATAGTAGGCAAATCTTTTACATTTGGCTCTAAAGAGTCAACCTCGGGAAGATTGATGCCTGAGTATTATATAAGGTGGATATTAAGAAAAACTCCTCAAGAAGCTTTTTCAAAGGTTGGATTTTCAGGAAGCCATTCAAAGACTATCTCTGAAGTACAAAAAGGCGAGTATCAAGTTGGTGTTGTAAATTATGCTGTTTGGGATAAAGAGCTAAAAGATGGAAAGATAGATACGACAAAAGTAAAAGTAATTTGGAAATCTCTAAAATACCCTGATAGTCAATTTTCAATCAGAGGAGATGTTGACAAACAATTTGGTAAAGGGTTTACTAGAAAAGTTCAAAATGCCCTACTTCGCATAAAAGACAAAGAAATACTCTCTGTCTTTCCTAGAAGCAAATTTATAAAAGCAAATAATTCAGAGTATGGGGTTATAAAAGGCATAGCTAAAACGGTAGGATTGCTTAAATAGGTGAGAAGAAAAATCTTCCCACCTATTTAATTTATCGTATTAAAAACTCTATCTCCAGCATCTCCAAGACCAGGAACTATATATCCTTTTTCATTTAATCCATCATCAATATGAGCAGTATAAACTTTCACATCAGGATGAATTTTAGCAAACTTTTTCAATCCCTCAGGAGCTGAAACTAAAGCAATAAATCGGATGTCTTTTATGCCTTTTTCTTTTAAAAAATTCACAGCATCTATCGCTGTTCCTCCTGTTGCGAACATTGGGTCTATGATGATAGCCGTCCTGTTTGCATAATCTTTTGGAAGTTTTGCATAGTAAAATTCTGGTTTCAAAGTTTTTTCATTTCTTTGAAAACCCAAAAAACCTACACTTGCGTCTGGAATAAGCTTAAAAATACCATCAAGCATACCAAGAGCTGCCCGAAGAATCGGACAAATCATGATTTTTGTATCTAGTTTTTTAGTGTGTGCCTTTGCAACTGGAGTTTGCACCACCGTATCACGAAGTGGCAAATCCCTTGTCGCTTCAAAAAGCATAAGATAGGATATCTCATCTACAAGTAACCTAAAATGAAAAGGATCAGTCTTTTCATCTCTTAAAATAGAAAGCTTATGCTCTATAAGAGGGTGATGTATAACAGTTACATTTTTATTCATCTATTTCTCCTTTATAAGGAGCTAGGCTCCTATTAAATTCCTATCACTAAAGCTAATGCTTTGCATAGAAATTATTTTATAGTCCTATTTTTGCTGCAAGTTCTTTTTTGTATGCTTCAACATCAAAATCTTTTACTCTAGCAACTCCATCATCAACTGCAGCTTGTGCAACAGCTGGAGCTACCCAAATAAGAACTCTTTTATCAAATGGTGTAGGAATTATATATTCTAAACCAAATTTTAAATCTTTTCCATCATATGCATCTTTTACATACTGAGGAACATCTTCTTTTGCAAGAGCTGCTAGTGCGCGAGCTGCTGCCATTTTCATGCCCTCAGTTACTTTAGTAGCTCTAACATCTAATGCACCTCTAAAGATAAATGGAAAACCTAAAACATTATTTACTTGGTTTGGATAATCACTTCTTCCTGTTCCCATCATGACATCATCTCTTACCTCTTTTACTAGCTCAGGAGAGATTTCAGGAGTAGGATTTGCAAGAGCAAATATAATTGGATCTGGATTCATAGATTTCACCATATCTTGAGTAACAACGCCAGGAGCAGAAAGTCCCAAGAACATATCAGCACCCTTCATGGCATCCGCTAAAGTTCTATCATCTGTTTCTAAAGCAAATGCTTGTTTGTATTTATTTAAATCATCCCTTTTATTTTGTATTATACCTTTTGAATCAAGCATAACTATGTGTTTTGCACCTAAAAGCTTATACATATTTGCACAGGCAATTCCTGCAGCTCCCGCACCTGAAACTACTATTTTCATGTCTTCTATTTTTTTGCCACTAATTTCAAGGGCATTTATGATGCCTGCACTCGTAATCATAGCTGTTCCGTGTTGATCATCATGCATAACAGGAATATTTACCGCAGCTTGAACTTTTTGCTCAATTTCAAAACATTTTGGAGCTTTGATATCTTCTAAGTTTATACCGCCAAAAGTAGGAGCTAGAGCGATACAAATATCTATAATCTTTTGCGTATCTTTTTCATCCAATTCTATATCAAAAGCATCAACATCAGCAAATTTTTTAAAAAGAACTGATTTCCCTTCCATCACAGGTTTTCCGCCAACTGCACCCAAGTCGCCAAGACCTAAAACTGCTGTACAATCGCTGATAACACCAACAAGATTTGCTTTGTTAGTATATTTATATGCCAAATCTGGATTTTCAGCAATTTCCAAACAAGGAAACGCAACTCCTGGAGTATATGCTGTAGATAACTCTTTTGCGGTTGTACAAGGGGTTTTTAA
>JAADIZ010000142.1 GCA_013151055.1 Campylobacterota bacterium | reverse complement strand
AACCAAACAAAGATATAACAATGATAAAAAATGCTGGATACAAAATAGCTTCATGGCAGTCTTGCAAATCATAACCTACAAACAAAGGCAAGCCCCTTGAGTGATGTTGTAATCATCATCACTATTTCCGTGATTTTATCAATTTCTCCATTTTTTTCGAGATATTTTCATGTACCCTCTCTTGTAATAGAGATAATCTTAGGCTCAATTACTGCTTATTTTGGTTTTTTAACCGATAACAATCTCTTTAAAATCATAGCTGAAGTTGGGTTTTTCTATCTCATGTTTATGGCTGGGATGGAAGTTGACTTGCGTATATTTAGCAATAAAAAAACCTCTTTTATAAAAGAGGGTGTCTTGTATCTGATACTTCTTTATATCTTATCCTTTTTGGGTATTTACTATTTTAACTTAGATAGTCTTCTTATTATACTTTTACCTATGCTTTCAGTCGGACTCATACTAACACTATATAAAGAGTATGGCAAAGAGGCAAAATGGCTCAACTTATCCATGTCAGTAGGAACCATGGGAGAGTTGGTGAGTATTATTCTACTAACTCTCTCTGGTGCTGTCTTAGAATACGGTGTAGGGGTGCAACTATATAAAACCATTGCCTTTTTAATTTTATTTCTTGGTAGTATTGCTGTACTGTTTAGACTTTTGAAGATACTTTTTTGGTGGTACCCACAATTGAAAACTTTTCTTATGCCTCATGTTGATAAAGAAGAAAAAGATATAAGAATATCTATGGCTATATTTTTTCTACTCATCGCTGTAATGCTGTTTTTGCACTTAGAGATAGCATTTGGTGCTTTTGTGGCTGGAATTTTTATCAATAGCTTTTTTGAACACAAAAAAGAGTTGCCCGAAAAACTATCTTCTTTTGGGTTTGGTTTTTTAATTCCTGTTTTTTTTATTTATATTGGCTCCACTTTTAATCTAACCGCCCTACTTTCAAGTGATTTGATAATTCACGCTCTTCTTATCACAGTTCTTATGGTAAGCTCAAGGATATTGGCATCATTTGTTTTTATCAAAATACTAAATCTTAAAGAAGTTATACTCTTTGGGCTCTCGCACTCTATGCCCCTAACACTTCTTATCGCAGTTGCAACGATAGCATACAATTCCAAAAGTATAGAGCATTTTACATATCTATCTTTTGTATTGGCTAGTATATTTGAAGTGATTTTAGTTATGATTGGTATAAAACTAATAAATAACATAAAAAACAAAAGAGGTTTAGTATGAGTACTTTGAAAAAAATTCTTCTTTTAGAAGATGATGAAATTCTAGCACAAACACTTTTGCAACTTCTAAAATCTGAAGATTATGATGTAACCTTGGTTGATGATGGGGAAGAGGCACTTGATGCTACTTATAATCAAAAGTTTGATTTATATCTGCTAGACATAAATGTACCATTATTAAATGGTATGGACTTTTTAAAACTTTCAAGAGATGCGGGAGACAAAACGCCAGCATTTTTTATCACTGCACTTAGAGATTTAGACTCTTTATCAAAAGCATTTGATAGTGGCTGTGATGATTATATAAAAAAACCTTTTGACATAGATGAACTTCTAATAAGAGTAAAAGCGGTATTCAAAAAGAAAAGTCCTACTATATCTTACAAAAACATAGAATTTGATTTATTTGAAAAAAGGGTTTTTCAAGATGCCAAAGAGGTATCACTTGGAAGTGTTGAGAAAGCTATTTTTACTCTTTTGATTACAAATACTGGTACCACTATCAACAAATCATCTCTCTTTGATGAAATGTTAAAACCAAGCGACTTGGCACTTCGTGTTTTGATAAACAAATTAAGAAAAACATTAGGCGTGAACATAATAAATTTAAAAAGTGTAGGATATAAACTTGAAAAACTATGAAAAAGAGTCATTTTTAAAGATATTCACGACATTTCTCTTTACTTTTATCATTTTGTGGGGGGTTATATTTTATCTATACTATGAAGAAAACAAGGATTATATAAAAGAAGATTTATATTATCAAATGAAAAATTATGCTTTTAATTTTAAAGGTGATAAATTTACACTTAAAATCATTAAAAAAAATAAAACTAATACTTTTTCTAAATTGCTTACCACTAAAAATGGGCTTGAAGTTTACTTTCCTATGCCAAAAAATAACAATTTTATACTCCTAGTCAAATATCCTCAAAAAAAGTTTGAGTCTGATTTAGATGTATTAAAGTATAAAATTTTTAAGTTTGCACTAATTATCTTACTGTTTGGATTTGCCTTTTCACTATATTTTTCATACTACTCTTTAAAACCCATCCAAAAGGCTATTTCACTACTTGAAACATTTTTAAAAGATTTGATACATGACCTGCATACTCCCATCACTTCGATACTCTTAAACACAAAAATACTTTCAAAAAAAGAGCCCTCTGAAGAGCTTGAAAGGATAGAATTAAGTGCAAAAACAATCTCATCTTTATATAAAAATCTCGAAATTATAAAAAATCAAACTATCAATAAAATAGAAATATCCAATATAAAAGAGATAATAGAACAAAGAGTAAAAATTTTACAAAAGCTTTATCCAAAAATATTAATCACAAGTGATTTGCAAAATTTTTCTGTGCATTCCAATCAAGATGCAATTTCTAGGATTATTGACAATCTTCTAACAAATGCTTGCAAATACAACAAAAAAAATGGTCAAGTCAATATAACCATGGAAAACAAGAAAATCATCATCAAAGATACAGGAATTGGTATCAAAAACACAAAGAGAGTTTTTCAAAGATACTATAAAGAGAATGAGCGAGGTTTAGGACTTGGAATGAATATAGTAAAAAAACTATGTGACGAATTGCAAATAGATATAAACATAAAAACGGAGCTAAATAATGGGACTAGCATAGAACTAACTTTCAACTAACACACTACTAGGTATAGAATTTCATTACAAATCAAAATAAAGGATTCAAAATGAAACTAGCAAAAAGATTAGTTTTGGTATCAATCGTAACAGCTTCAGCACTTTTTAGTGCTACAACAGCCGATGTGGGTACACAAGCAACTGCTTCAGTCACCACTCAAGAATTAGCACAACAAATACAAGCAACCACTGACCCAGTGGTCAGAAGTCAACTTGTAAATCAATTAAAAAGCCAAATGGCAAATATGAATGAATCTCAAAGAGAAGAGGCTTTGTCAAATATGCGTGGTGAAACGGAACATGCAAATGAGTCTGCACAAAAAGGCATGGAAACAGAGCATGAAAAAAATCAAAATGAAAACAGCATGAACTCAGGTGACAAAGAGCACAATGATGGCGGCGACATGGGAAATAGTGGCGGCATGAGCGACGGTGGTGGTGATGGAGGAGGACACGGAGGTGGTGGTGAAGGTAGTGGCGGCGAAAATGACTAAAAGATACTATTTGCTGTTTGGAGGATTTGCACTTGCTCTACTCTTTACTGGATGCTCTTTTACAAACCTATCAGGCGACACAGATAGAGATGGTGTTGCAAATTACAAAGATATATGCAAAGCTACTCCAGCTGGAGCCAAAGTTGATGCACAAGGATGTGCACTTGACACGGATTTTGATGGTGTCATAGACTTATATGACAAATGTCCAGGAACTACAGCTTCGCAATTAGTTAATAAATATGGATGTACCCAAAAAGTACTCTAACTCTATTTATGTTCCACTTTTTATAGGTGGAACATAAAATTCTTTGATAACTGACCTTACGCACTATTACGAGCAAAGCTCGTAATAGTGGCAGGGACAAAAGTCCCTACAACCCCCTAAAGCTACGAAAAGTAGGGCTTTTTGAGAAAAAAGTCTTTTTGAGAAAAAAGTGCGTAAGGTCAGTTAATAAAACTTTATATATAACAAAAAATTTATAATTATTTTTAAGCTGCTTCTTTATATACTATAATAAAATAATTAGGCGTTTTTTTAAAACGCCTAAAAAAAAGGATGTATATGCCAAATAATTCTATAACCGTTATAGACAATAGAGATGGGGGGAAATATGAATTTCCTATACTTCAGCCAACTATTGGGCCAGATGTTGTAGATATTTCTACTTTTTACAAAGAAATAGGTATGTTTACTTTTGATAGAGGTTTCACTTCAACTGCTAGTTGTAGAAGTAAAATAACTTATATTGATGGTGATGCTGGTAAACTTATGTATAGAGGTTATGATATTTCTTATCTAGCAACTAAAAAAACATTTTTAGATACTGCTTATCTTCTTCTACATGGAAATCTTCCCTCAAGAGATGAGTTACATGCATTTGATTCGGAAATGAAGAAAAGGTCTTATATAAACGAGAGTATGAAAAAACTTTTCGACGCCTTTCCTGACAATGCCCATCCTATGGCTATATTGTCTTCCGCAGTTGCAGCACTTTCCGCTTTTTATTCAGACTCACTTGACATGGACACACCAAAAGAAGTCATAGAAATGGCACATAGAATCATCGCAAAGATTCCTACAATAGCAGCTTTTTCTTACAGATATTCTAAAGGTCTTCCAGTTATTTATCCAGATTTACAAAAAGGTTTTACTGAAAACTTTTTATATATGCTAAGAGCTTATCCTCACCATTATGTTGAACTAAAGCCTATCGAAATCGAAGCACTTGATACTATATTTACCCTACACGCTGATCACGAACAAAATGCCTCTACCACAGCAGTGCGTGTTGTCGCATCTACTCAAGCTCATCCATATGCTGCTATCTCAGCTGGTGTTGGTGCACTTTGGGGAAGAGCTCATGGTGGTGCAAATGAGTCTGTTATCAGACAACTTGAGGAGATAGGAAGTGTTGAAAATGTAGATAAATTTATAGCAAAAGCAAAAGATAAAAATGATCCATTTAGATTGATGGGTTTTGGTCACAGAGTATATAAAAACTTTGACCCAAGAGCCACTATACTTAAAAATTTAAGAGACAAATTAACTACTGAACTAGACATCGACTCTCATTTATTGGAAATTGCAAATAAAATTGAGAAGATTGCACTTAGCGACGAATACTTTATAAAAAGAAATCTCTATCCAAATATAGATTTTTATTCTGGTCTTATCTTAAATGCACTTAAAATTCCAAAAGAGATGTTTGCAGTCATCTTTGTTATGGGTCGAACTCCTGGTTGGATTGCTCAATGGATTGAATTAAAAGAGCAAAAAGATATGAAAATTGCTAGACCTAGACAATTATACCTAGGACCAAAGGAAAGAACTCCAAAAGAGTAGATTAATTGAGGGTGATTATAAAATTGCCCTCTGCTCTTCTTAATTTATAAGTATATTGTCCATCTAATTTTATAGCCACACGATAATACTTATCATGATTTCCAAGAACTATGGAAACAAAAGGTGGCATATCAACCTTGAATAATTTTGTTAAAAAACTTGCATCTCTCCTAAAATCAAATACAATTTTATAAGGTTTGCTGACAAGAAAATCTCTAATCTTTACATCTTTTGTTATAATCTTAATGCTTTTATTTTTCACTTCAAATTTGATAAAATCTTTAAACTTATATATTTTGCCAATCTCTCGCGTCTCTCTTTTTTCAATTTTTAAGACTTGCTTTTGTTGGTTCATTATTTTCTTTGTAAAAAATAGTTCATCATGCCAATCAATTTTTTTATTTATAGTGATAGTTTTTTTATTTATAGAACCGTTTAGGTTTTGATAAGACACTTCTATGCTTTTTAAAATTCTCGCACTGCTAGGAAGCTTAAATTTTAAATCTTCAAAGTAGGTATCTCTTTTATTTATTTGCGTAGCTTTTGTGATATTTTCTATTGAAACAAAAGGATTTTCTCTCGCAATGGCAAGGATGCTAAACAATAAAAAAAGACTTATCAATCTCATTGAGGCTCCAATTGTTTTAATTCAAAATACTCTTTTTGCAAAAAGGCATTTTTTTGTTTTATAATTTTCACATTTTTTGTTAAATTGTCTTGTCTATCTTGAAGGTCCAACAACACTTCAAGTGAACTTGTTCCAAACAAAACATCTCCAACATACACGCCAAGTACAACAACAAATAAAACAAGAAGAGCGATTTTACCATAAAAGCGTCTTTCTATGCTTTTGGCTCTATCTCGCTCAAACTCATTTAAAATCTTGCTCATATATTAAAATAGTTCTTTTCCTAAATATTCGCCAAAACCTAACTCTTCCTCTATGGCTAAGAGTCTATTGTATTTAGCCACCCTTTCACCTCTTGCAGTTGAACCTGTTTTTATTTGTTGGCAATTAAGAGCCACGGTAAAATCAGCTATAAAAGTATCTTCACTCTCACCACTTCTATGGCTCACCACACAAGCATAATTATTTCGCTGAGCTAGCCTTATGGTTTGCATAGTTTCGCTCACTGTTCCTATTTGATTTAGTTTAATAAGCACTGCATTTGCGATACCTTCTTCTATACCTCGAGCCAATATCTTTTTGTTTGTTACAAAGATATCATCTCCGATTAATTGGACCTTCTTGCCTAATTTTTTGGTCATTATTTTCCAACCATCCCAGTCATCTTCAGCCAAGCCATCTTCTACAGAAACAATTGGATACTTATCACACAATTGCTCATAATAATCGACTAACTCGCTACTATTTAGAGTTCTATTTTCTGAACCCAGTCTATATCCGTCTTTTGTTAAAAACTCGCTACTAGCTGCATCTATGATGATAGATATTTGTTTTCGTGGTTCATATCCTGCATTTTTTATCGCTTGAACTATCAATTCTAGTGGTTCTTCGTTGTTTTTTAAATTTGGAGCAAAACCACCCTCGTCTCCGAGTGAAGTGCTAAGTCCTTTATCTGATAAGATTTTTTTGAGATGATGATATGTCTCTGAAGCAGCTTGAAGTGCCTTTGCAAAACTATCAAAACCATTTGGAATGATCATATACTCTTGAAAATCAACATTATTATCAGCATGAGTTCCACCATTTAAGATATTGAACATCGGAGTTGAAAGAGTAAGTGCATTTGTACCGCCAAGATATCTATATAAAGGGGTACCTAAAGAATCTGCACTAGCTCTCGCTACTGCCATAGAAACTCCCAAAACTGCATTTGCCCCTAGTCTATTGTAAGAGTCTGTACCATCAAGTACCTTCATGGCATTGTCAATTTCAGCTTGATTAAATGGGCTCAGTCCTATCAATTCATCTGCAATTTCAACATTTACATTTTCTATAGCTTTTAAAACACCTTTACCCATATATCGCTCGCCACCATCTCTTAACTCTAGTGCTTCTTTTGAACCTGTACTTGCACCACTTGGAACAACAGCATTTGCAACTGTTCCATCACTTAAAACAACTGTCGCCCTAACAGTTGGATTTCCTCTGCTATCCAATACTTCATCAGCATAAATATCATCTATATATACCATTGTTATTCACCTTCTATTTTGCTAAGGGGCATCATACCCATCTCTTCTTTTATCTTAGTTTCAAGCTCATTTGAAAGTTCTTTGTTTTCTTTTAGAAGAGCTTTAACATTTTCTCTTCCTTGCCCTAGTCTCATTTCACCATAGCTAAACCAAGCACCGCTTTTGTCTATAATGTCTAATTTGACACCATAATCAACTATCTCTCCCTCTTTGCTTATACCTTCTCCAAACATGATATCAAACTCAGCTAAACGAAATGGCGGAGCTACCTTGTTTTTAACAACTTTTACTTTTACTCTATTTCCTATCTGCTCATCGCTTTGTTTTAGTGTAGCAATTCTTCTAATATCAAGTCTAATTGAAGCATAAAACTTAAGTGCATTTCCTCCAGTTGTTGTCTCAGGACTTCCGTATCCCATAGTTCCTATTTTCATACGGATTTGGTTGATAAAGATAACAGTAGTTCCCATCTTACTAACAATGCCTGTCAATTTTCTGAGAGCTTGACTCATGAGCCTTGCTTGAAGCCCAACATGAGTATCTCCCATATCACCTTCTATCTCAGTTTTTGGTGTCAATGCTGCTACAGAATCCACCACAATAACATCAATTGCACCGCTTCTAACTAAAGTCTCTAAGATATCGAGTGCTTGCTCGCCAAAATCAGGCTGAGATACAAAAAGATTATCTACATCAACACCTAAATTTCCTGCATACTTAACATCAAGTGCGTGTTCAGCATCTATAAAAGCACAAACACTACCTTCTGCTTGAGCTTGTCCGATAACTTGCAAAGCAAGTGTAGTTTTACCAGAACTCTCTGGTCCATATATCTCTATAACTCTTCCTCTTGGAACTCCACCAATACCCAAAGCTAAATCCAACCCTAGCGAGCCTGTGCTTATCGATTCAATCGGCTCTATCACCTTATCTCCCATCCGTATAAGTGCACCTTTTCCGAATGTTTTATCTATTTGTTTTATAGCCAAATCTATCGCTTTTTTCTTATTTGCATCAATTTCCATATAATTCCTTGTTTTTTACTTCTATTCTATCACTTTGTGCTTGAAATTGTGCTTTTATGACAATGTTTTTATTTAATTTATGCTAAAATCGACAAAAATGTTTAAGGATGCTTTTTGAAAAATGTGACAGTGGCTCACTCACCTGATGCTGACGATATATTTATGTATTATGCTATCAAATTTGGCTGGGTAAATATAAAAAATATAAATTTTGACAATATCGCCTTAGATATAGAAACTCTAAACCAAAAAGCTTTGCAAAATATTTACGACATAACAGCTATCAGCTTTGGACTATATCCTAAGATAAGAGATGAATATGCACTTCTTCGCACAGCTGTTAGTTTTGGTGAGGGATATGGACCAAAAATCGTAAAATTAAAAACTAAAAAATTAAAAAGAAATTTTAAAGTAGCACTTAGTGGCGAGCATACCACAAATGCACTCCTGTTTAAGATTGCTTACCCTGATGCTAGAATCATTTATAAAAACTTTTTAGAGATAGAAAATGCAGTGATTAATGGTGAAGTCGATGCAGGAGTTTTGATACATGAGAGCATACTAAATTTTAGTGATACACTAGAAGTGGAGAGAGAACTTTGGGATATCTGGAAAGAGTTATGCAAAGAGGATTTGCCATTGCCACTAGGGGGCATGGGAATTCGTCGCTCCATTCCATTAAATCAAGCGATTGATTATGAAGAGATACTTACAAAAGCAGTAAAAGTAGCTTATACTCACCAAACTCTTTTGTCAAAAATGCTCCTTAGTCGTAATCTTATCAGAGTTGATGGCGATACTCTTGAAAAGTATCTAGGATTATATGCAAATGATAAATCAATAACAATGAACGACTTGCAGTACAATGCCATAGATAAACTTTTTGCCCTAGGATTTGAACACGGTTTTTACGATACAAAAATACAAGTTAGGGATTTTCTAATCCCCACAGAGTACAAAGAGTTGAGGAATAGTTAAATAGAATTTTTGACAACAATCATAGCTTTAATGCAATATAAATAAAAATAGAAAAATAAAATTTCTCGGCACGAGCCGTAGCTTTAGTCGCGAGGAATTTTTGCGGAATTCACTTCCGTAAAAAGGGGACATAAAATGGAAGCAAAACTAATAGGATTAGGTGTTGAAACTTTTAAAATGGCACTTTATCTTGCTATGCCTATGCTTATGGCTGGTTTAATCGCTGGACTAGCTATCAGTATTTTTCAAGCTACAACACAAATAAATGAACAAACACTAAGTTTTGTACCTAAAATTTTGCTTGTTATCGTTGTTGCAATTTTGACAATGCCTTGGATGATGAATATGATGATAGAATTTACAACAAAAATTATCACCATGATACCTACTTTTATATTTTGAAAACTATAGATTTTTCTACTTACTCAAGCATAAAGATTGGAAGTTTGATTGATGTAAAAATCATCAATAAAATCCAGAATTACAGTGATTATATTATAATTGGTGGGGCAAATAATATTTTGCTTTCTCCAAATCCTCCAAAACTTGCGATGCTTGGCAAAAACTTTGATTTTATAGAGAAAGAAGATGATTATTTGCATATTGGTGCGGCAACTCCTAGCGGAAAAATTCTTTCATATGCAAAAAAACACAACTTAGCAAATTTTGAATTAATGCAAAAATTACCTGGAACACTTGGCGGCATGGTCAAGATGAATGCAGGACTCAAAGAGTGGGAAATTCTTAATCACTTAGTTGCAGTAAAGACAGAAAACGGGTGGATAAAAAAAGAAGATATAGAGTATGGATATAGGTTTGCAAATATCAAAGGAACAATTTTTGAAGCAAAATTTAAAACTTCAAGAGGATTTGATTTTAAACTTCTAGAAATGTTTAAAAAGCTAAGAGACAATCAGCCAAACTTTCCAAGTGCTGGAAGTTGCTTTAAAAACCCAGAGAAAAATTATGCAGGAAAGTTACTAGATGAAGTTGGACTAAAGGGCTTTAAAATAGGAAGCATGGCTTTTAGTGACTCTCATGCGAATTTTTTAATCAATCTTGGCAATGGAACTTTTGATGAAGCTATAACCATAATAGGCGAAGCAAAGAAAAGAGTTTTTGAAAAATTTAACATCATGTTAGAGTTAGAAATAAAAATCTTAGGACACTAGCTTTACGCTCCCCCTAGTGCCCTATTTTTATCCCTATATAGCATAAAGTTCTAATCAATCTGCTAATTAAAACTTATGAAAATTATAATATAAAATAGTTCTAATACCTCTTATATGCCTATTTAGAAAATAAATTTTATCTAATTTTAAGAGACTAGAACTCTTTGCTTCTTGGTGATACCTCTATATCGTTTATATCTTTGAATTTTTTTAGCAAATATGCATCAACTGCACATCTACCTATCATGGCAGCATTATCCGAGCAATACTCAAGCGAACTCATATATAAAGATGCATTTTTTTTGACACAAAATTTCTCTAACTCTTCTCTTAGGTATAAGTTTGCACTCGCCCCCCCAACTACACCAAAGTTTTTTACACCTCTGTTTTGATAAGCTTTCTTTAGTTTTTGGAGCAAATGCTCAACTGCTGTTTTTTGAAAAGAAGCACATATATCTGCTTTAATTTGTTCACTCAATGGTTCTTGTTTTTCTATTTCAAGTCTTACTTGATTTTTCAGCCCAGAGTAGCTAAAAGCAATTTTAGGCGAATTACGCAAAGGAATTGTAAAATTAAATTTTGAAATATCACCTTTTTTAGCATATTGTTCAATTTTTGGACCGCCTGGATATCCAAGTCCCAACATCTTTGCTACCTTATCAAAACTTTCACCAAAACTATCATCAAGAGTAGTCGCTAAAATTTGTATCTTATCAAAATTTTCTACATGCAAAATTTGCGTATGCCCGCCAGAAACCAACAAAACATCCATGGGAAATACCTCAACATTATCTATAAATAAAGAGTATATATGTCCCCTTAAGTGATTTATCGGAAGCAATGGCAAGGACAAGGAAACACATAGTGCTTTTGCCATCATGACACCCTCAATAAGCGAAACACTCAACCCTGGCTCATTTGTGACGGCTATGGCTTTTAATTCGCTAAAAAACTCTTTTGTTTCTTCCAAAATTTTTGGTAAAGCTAAGGTGTGAAGTCTGGCAGCAAGCTCAGGAACAACACCACCATAAACACTATGCTCCTCTTCTTGAGAAATTTTTTTATGAAATATTAATTTTTTGTCTTTTATCCTAGTAATTGCGATAGAACTGTCATCGCAACTACTTTCTATGCTTAAAATCAAACTTTACTACTTATTTTTTAAAAAATTATCTAGCGCTACTATACTATATGCTTTTTTCTTTTTTGGATTAAATTCAATCAAAAACATACCTAAAAATTTATTTTTTTGTTTCGCATCATATACTTCTACTCTATATCTTTTGCCATATTTATCTATTGAGTATCTTCTTATGATTTGTTTTTTTCTTATATTTAGCCCCACTTCGTTTTTATGCTTTCTATTTATATATCCTATGACATTTACCCTATATCTCTTGTCAGCTTTAACATTAAAATAATTTTTTACACTATTTAATGTACCAAATTTTATATTTTTTACTTTGCCGTCTATGTTGACTTTCACACTATTAATTGCCTTGTCATATTTTAAATACTCAGGTACAAGTGTTGTCAGCTTTCTGTTGCCGTAATAAACTATATATCTACCTCTCTTTTGTAAAACCGTCATGACAGGACTGCTCGGCTTAAAAGTAAATTTTGCTCCTTTTTCAAGCGGAAAATATCTTATATGTTTTCTTACGCCAGAAAGTGGTATAAAGATTTTTTTATCGTTAAATGAGATAAATATATCGTTATCTATGATATCTTTCACAACTAGTGGATTTAGAGGAAACTTTCTCTTATATTTTATACCCATGATATCCATAAATTTTTCTAAGGACAAAAGCTTATAATAAACTCTCTCATTTACAGGCAATGATTTGCTTGACTCATTTCCAAAAGCTGCTTTACCTTGATTTATAGCATAAAAAGTGAGGGTTTTGCTCATCTCTTTCTCTTCAAATGTTTTTTTAATGTGAGTTTTTGTATTTTTAGTGCGAAATTTATGCTCTTTTTTTATCAAATGTTTATTTACATGTGCCACGACTTCATCAGAAATCTTTTTTAAATTACCATATTTTATATTTTTTAAATTATCTTGGTCTATGATAGAAGCTTGTCCCCACTTTCGTGGTTGATGTAGTTTATCTATGTATCTAGTTCTATAAAAACCGCTACCATCATGAAGATTTACGACCATAGTAATCTTTTTATTTTCTATAATTTTTTTCATTCTTTCTATCAAGTTGTAGTCAGGGTCATTTGTTTTTAGTTTTACAAATTTTCTATTCAAATCACCAAAAGGTCCACGATTTCTTTTGATAATTGAGTAAAAATTAAAATTTGGCACTATCCAAACTGCACCTTTTGTTATCTTATAATGAGTAGAAAAAAGGGAAGCCGCCATAAAACCACCTGGTTCATCTCCTTGAATTCCACCAACTACGAGAAGTACATTTTTACTATTTGGATCTCCTTTTTTTATCAAAGTAAAATCTAAATGTTGCCCAAATAAAACGGTTACACCAAAAATAAAAACACTAAATAATCTTAACATGCCAAGGCTCAAACCTAACTCCTTCTTTATTGTTTATCGTATATCTCATCGATATGTACGATAATTGTCTAAGTCTCCAAAACTCTTTTGTTGTTATAAAAGAAACTGTAAAATTTTTATATCCCCATCCAATTTTTCCTACATCAAAATCCCCAACAGAGTGATAAGAGTAAGCAGGAGGTGCAAGGGATCTTGAAGCTAAAGATATATTCCCTCCTGTTCTTTTTATTTTATTAAAATATAGATTCATCTGCTTTGGCACGGCTCTAACGCCAGAAGTTAGCATAAGAGATTTGCCAACATCACTTATGACTCTTTTGTATGAATTCTTAGAGTGTCCACGAAAAAGATAATGTCCAGTATGTCGTATTTTCGACACATCTTTTTTATTGATTTTTGTGGTTATAGAAGGCACTGTTCTTTTACCATAAAATCCATGAATATTGGGATCTTGATAAAAAATTTCTTCCATAAAAGCCACTTCTTGCGGAGTAAACTTACCAACACGAGAATATCTCGAAGCAATTTTTAACATCGTATCAAAGGATATAATGTTAAAATTTCCTTGCCCCACAGTTCTTTTAACCAACTCCACCTTTTTAGCAACAGACAAAAAAACATGTACTTGTTTATCTGTAATCCAAAGAGAGTCATCTCTTTTATGAACTCTTTCAAATCTATTATTTGCCACAACTGACAAAGTACCAGTTGCCATAAATCCCAAAAATAATCTTCTATCCATTGTTTTATCCGTAAGGTAAATTTTTAATTTAGCATTATATCATATATTTGATGCGACTAAGTCGCATTTAAGTCTTCTTAAAATATAATTCTCTCATGATAAAAAATATGATATTTCTAACCCTTATTTTAAACACATTTTTATTTGCCAATATAAATATAATAGTAAGCATCTTGCCTCAACTCTCTTTTGTCAAAGCGATAGCAGGTGATAAGGCACACATAAGTGTTATGGTTCAAGCTGGTGACTCACCACATACTTACGAGCCAAAAGCATCCCAAATGGTAGATATATCCAAAGCTGATATTTACTTTGCGATTGGGGTTGAGTTTGAAAATGCTTGGCTCAAAAGATTTGCTAATCAAAATAAAAAAATGAAGATAATTGATATTTCAAAAGGTATCCAAAAAGAGCAAATGTCCACATTTCAGGGCAAACCAGAAACACAAGGCAAAAAAGATCCTCACATTTGGCTATCTCCTGAAAATATCAAGATAATTGCTAAAAATATTTACAACGCTTTAGTTAAACAAGATAATAAAAACACGACTTATTATAAAAAAAATTATACTAAGTTTATAGCACACATCACATCCGTTGATGCCAAAATAAAGAAAATCCTAAAAAATACTCCAAAAAATAGCAAATTTATGGTTTTCCATCCATCTTGGGGCTATTTTGCTAAACAATACAATCTTATTCAACTTCCTGTTGAAATAGAGGGAAAATCTATCAAGCCAAAAAGTTTGATAAAAATCATAAAAATTGCCAGAAAAGAAAAGATAAAAGCAATTTTTACACAACCAGAATTTTCTCCAAAAATTGCAAATCAAATCGCAAACGAACTTCATATAAAGGTCTTAAAAGCAAGTCCATTGGATTTAAATTGGGAAAGCAATCTTATAAACTTTGCTAAAGCGATAGCTAAATGAAACCTATCTTGAGAGTCGAAAATCTTAGTTTTGCCTATGAAAAACAAACTGTACTTGAAAATATAAATTTGGAAGTATTTGAAAAAGATTTCTTAGCAATCATAGGTCCAAACGGTGGTGGAAAATCTACTCTCTTAAAACTGATATTAGGAATAAATAAAATCCAAAGTGGGGACATAAAAATACAAGGCAAAAGCTCGCTACAATTCTTAAATAAGATAGGATATGTTCCACAAAATACAAATGTAAATACAGATTTTCCAATAAAAACTTCAGAAGTCGTTTTGATGGGTCGCACAAGTAAAAAAATATTCTTTTTTGGATACAGCAAAGATGAACAACAAAAAGCAAAAGAAGCTCTTGAAAAAGTAGGAATGAAGGGTTTTGCCAACCAAAAAATTGGCTCTCTATCGGGCGGACAAAGACAAAGGGTCATGATTGCACGAGCTCTTTTTACAAATCCAAAAATACTTCTATTTGACGAGCCGACCTCAAGCATAGATGTTGCTGGTCAAAAAAAGATATATAAACTTTTAAAAAATCTTAGTAAAGAAATAACAGTCATTGTTGTAAGTCATGATCTCTCTATTGTCCTAGAAGATGCAACAAAAGTTGCCTACATAAATAAAACTTTGGTGCTTCATGATGCACTCTTAGAAAATAAAAAGTTTGATACTAAAAATGACCATTTTTGCGAAGTAGAACTGCTCCATATGCTAGGAAATTCCCACAAAAAGAGTTGCTCATGTTAGATGCACTATCATATGGTTTTATGCAAAACGCACTAATTGCGTCAGTTCTTATCAGTATAATCGCTGGTATAATCGGCTCTTTAGTAGTAGTAAATCGTATGGTTTTTTTAGCTGGGGGCATAGCACACACTTCATATGGTGGAATTGGCATGGCTATTTATTTTGGAATTCCTATTTATTTAGGAGCTTCTTTATTTGCAGTCGGGGCTGCTTTACTTTTATCTTTTATCAGTTTAAAACAAAAAAATAAGATGGATACCTTTATAGGGCTTATCTGGGCAGCAGTTGGCATGGCGATAGGTGTAATTTTTGTAGATTTGACTCCAGGGTATAATGTAGATTTATTAAGCTATCTTTTTGGCTCTATCTTGGCGGTTAGCCGTGATGACTTGTACTTTATATCTATCCTTTTAGTTGTGATTATTCTTACCTTGACCTTGTGGTACAGAGACATTTTGGCTGTTTCTTATGATAGCGAATACGCAGCCTTAAGAGGTGTCCCTGTTAAATTTTTCTACACCTTTATTTTGGTACTCTGTGCTCTTAGTGTAGTGGTTGCTATAAAAATAGTAGGACTTATTTTAGTAATTGCCCTTTTAACAATGCCTATTTATATTGCCCAAAAGCTTTCATCAACGCTTGCTGGCATGATGCTTTACTCTAGTGCCTTATCGCTTCTTTTTACTTTAGTTGGCTTAGCCCTATCATATACCTATAATTTGACTTCTGGGGCTAGTATCATACTTGTAGCTGCTTTTTTTCTTGTAGTTTTTTTATTAATAGAGTTCTTGCATCATCGCTAGGTATTGGTTTTGAAAAATAGTATCCTTGTATAATTTGACATCCTAATTTTTGCAAAATGTCATATTGTTCTTTTGTCTCAACTCCTTCAGCTAAAACTTCTATATCAAGTCCAATTGTAATATCTATTATGCTTTTGGTAATGACCCGATCTTTCTTGTCATTTACTAAATCATCAACAAAAGTTTTATCAATTTTTAATTTTGTAATTTGTAAATACTTCAAATAACCAAGAGAAGAGTAACCCGTACCAAAATCATCAATGGCAACACTGATGCCAATATCTTTAAAACATTTAAGCAAATTAGTTGTTTTTTCAGTATCGCTCATGATATACCTCTCTATTAACTCGGCCTCTATCCACTCTGGTCTGCACCCTGTCTCATCAAGCATTATTTGCAATTTATCAAAAAAATCAGGGCTCTCAAGCTGTTTTGCTGTAAAGTTTATAGACATAATGCCTGGATTTAACCCCTCTTCGTACCATGATGCTATTTGTTGCATCGCTTTTTTTGATATCATTTCACCAAGAGGTATCATGAGGTTACTATTTTCGGCTATTTGTATAAAATAATCTGGAAATTTAAAGCCATATAAAGGGTGCTGCCATCTCACCAAAGCTTCAAATCCTACAATATCCTCACTGCCTACAGTAAATTGTGGCTGATAATGCAAAATAAATTCATTATTTTCTATCCCTCTTTTTATCTCCTGTTTAAGTTGTATATGTTCTAAAATATCTGTATTCATACTTCCATCATAATAGACATATCTATTTTTTCCACTGTTTTTTGCTCTATACATTGCCATGTCAGCATATTTTAATAAGTTCATCTCCTCTTTGGCATCATTTGGATAGACAGAAACTCCTATGCTAAAAGTGATGTCAAAAGGATTATTTTTTATATAAAATGGTTCTTGAAAACTATCAACTATCTTTTGGATTATGGTTGAGCTATAGTCTATGGAGTTCAAGTCGTCCAACAATATAACAAATTCATCTCCACCAAACCTTGCAATAGTATCTGTATTTCTAAGTAAATTTTTTAAAATAGTAGAAATTTCAATCAATAGCAAATCACCAATATCATGCCCAAATGCGTCATTTATATTTTTAAAATTATCAATATCAAGAAAAACAACAGCTAAGTACTTCTTGCTTCTTTTTAGTCGTTTGATACTTTGATGTAATCTATCCATCAAAAATATACGATTAGGTAAAGAGGTTAAAGGGTCATGCTTTGCCTGAAACAACAACTTTTGATGTTGAACCTCTAGCTCTTCTTCTATCTTTTTTCGGCTTGTTATATCTCTAAATACAAAGTATCCTACATCTTCAAGTTGCAAAATAATCTTTGTAGCTACAACATTTAGCCAAATTTTTCTACCATTTAAGGTTTTTGCTTGTATCTCAAAATCAACTTTTCCCTCTTTATTCACAATATCTATTTTACTTTTCAACAATTTTAGAGAATCTTGACCATTGTCTTGTTTCTGCGGAAAATAATCCTCATTCTGCAGTGCCAAAAATTCACTTTTACTACTTGCTTCAAAAATTTTTAAAACTGCACTGTTGACATCATACATTTTTTTGTTTTTAGACAGAGCCAAACCATCTGATGCACCATCAAAGAGTCTTTTAAATACATTTTTTTGTTCTATCAATTCTGTTGTTTTTACATTGACTGCTCTTTCGAGTTTTTTAAAGAGTTTTTTGATTTTTAAAGATATTATAAAAAAAATAAAAATAAAAACTATCAAGATGACTATTGAGATATAAATAGCATTTCTTAATGTATCAAACAAGCTCTCTTTCAACTGTTTTTTTTGATTTAAATATATAGAGCTATTGCTTTGAACATTAGTACCTATTATCCAATCAAATCCTGAAATTAACTTTATATACGAAAGTCTGTTTTTTTGATCTTTTAAATTGTAATGCATAAAAAAGCCTTCTGGATTTACTTTCGCACCTCGTATAGCATATCTTATGAGATGGTATCCTTGCGTTACATCATTCCATCTATTTATATGTTTATATCTACCGACCCAATCGAGCATACTGTTTCCAGAAAAATCATAGGCAAATATATAACCATACTCATTTTTACTTAAGCTTTTTAGATATATTTTGACCTCTGTTTTTATGATTTTTGTGATATCTTCTTCATATCTAGCACTTCCGATTAGTATATTTAAAGGCTTAAATAGTTTTACAAAACCAATCTTTTTTTGCATCTTTTTTTCGCCAATTTTGTGCCAAGACCAAGTGCCAAAACCCTCTCCTTGGCTCTGCACTATTTTTATAATTTTTTGCACAACATACTCTTTATTGCCATCCAAAAGATTTATCTGGTTTGTCCCTTCCAAACTTGGTTTTGAGGGTAAAAGTATGCAATTTCCTTTTAAATCATATATAAAATAATACCCGCTTTTGTTATCAAAAAACCTTATGTTTTTTAATTTTTTTCGTATTTTTTTATATATAATTTCTTTAGGAGCTCCTATGTTTTCTTCGTAAATATCTTTGACCAAATCTATC
>JAADIZ010000078.1 GCA_013151055.1 Campylobacterota bacterium | reverse complement strand
CTTTATTATCATAAGAAGTTGGTTCATTTATGATCTTTGAAACCATCAAAGCCAACTCTTTTATGGTTTTTGCTCTATCTCTTAATACCTCTATCAATTCTGCTTTTTTTGAAAAATCTTTTATATTTACATCGAAAAACTCTAATTCACTAACCAATCTATCGCTTGGCAACTGTTTAATATATTGTGAATTTATCCATATAAGCTTCTCTTCGTTGTATGCTGAAGCTGATTTGTTTATATTTGAGGGGTCAAAAAACTTTATCATCTCTTCTAGGCTAAATATCTCTTGATCGCCGTGGCTCCAGCCAAGACGAACGAGAAAATTCAAAAGTGCCTCAGGTAGATACCCTAGATACCCTGCATTTTTATATTCCATGACATCTAATGCACCATCTCTTTTTGAGAGTTTTTTACCCTGAAAGTTTAAAATCATAGGCACATGATAAAATTTTGGAACTTCAAAGCCAAGTGCATTATAAATTACGATTTGTTTTGGAGTATTTGAAAGGTGATCATCTCCTCTGATAACATCACTTATTTTCATCAAAGCATCATCTATGGCTACTACAAAATTATAAGTTGGCGTTCCATCGCTTCTAGCAATTATAAAATCGTCAAGCATATCTTTTACATTGAAACGGACTTCCCCTTTGACACCATCTACAAATGATATCTCACCCTCAATTGGTGCCTTTATGCGTATAACTGGCTCTACACCAGAGGGTGGCTCACCTTCAAAATCTCTATATCTTCCATCATAATGAGGTCTGATTTTATTTGCACTCTGCCCTGCTCGTAACTCATCTAGCTCAACTTTGCTCATGTAGCATTTATAAGCTTTGCCTTCATCTAAAAGTTGTTTTACATATGCTTTGTATATATTAAATCTGGTTGATTGATATATCGGATTGCCATCATAAGAAAGATTTGTCCAAGCAAATGCTGCCTCTATGGCAAGAGCTGCCTCTTTAGAATTTCTTGTAAGATCCGTATCTTCAATTCGAAGTAAAAATTTACCATCATTTTTTTTAGACCAAAGATAACAATACAATGCAGTTCTAAGCCCCCCAATATGCAGATATCCTGTAGGACTTGGAGCAAATCTTGTTATAACCATAAAACAGACCTTTTTAAATAAATATTTGATATAATCTATAAAAAATTATATAAGCTTTTTACTTAACATTACTTAACAAAGGACAATTAGTGAAAATATCTATGAAATATTTATTAAAAGTATTTGTTTTAGTTGCATTTGTCGCAACTTTTTCTACCGCAGGACTTGTAAATGCGATATCCGTTATCATAAACAACGAACCAATAACCCTATACGAAGTTTATAAATACGCAAATAAATTTAAAATTTCTACAAAAGAATCACTCGACTTGCTTATCCGCCAAAAGCTAGAAAATGCACAAATTAGCAAACTTCATATCAAGGTAAGTAATTTTGAAGTTGAAAGCTACATAAAAAAATTAGCTGCAAAAAATAATATCTCAGTATTTCAATTTTATGAAATGTTAAAATCAAAAGAGATAAAAGAGGATCAATATAGAAAAGATGTTAGAAAAAAAATAGCAAAAGATAAGCTTTATAGAAAGATTATTTCTTCTAAAAACATAAAAATTAGTGATGTTGATTTGAAAAACTATTATAAAGCAAATAAAAGTCAATTTATAAAAGCAAATAATTTTGTAGTTGCCGCATATCAAAGTGCAAATAAAAAATCTTTAGAAAAAATAAGAAATAATCCAATACTTTCCATCCAAGGAGTAAAAGCAAAACAAGAAAAATTTGTTTCTGGAAAAATTAATCCAAAACTAGAAGGCTTACTAAACCAAACAAAATCTGGTGAATTTACTCCTGTTTTAAATGCAGGAAATAACTTTACAATGTTTTATGTAAAAGAAAAAAATGGTATAAAAACAATTGCCTTTGATAAAGTTAAAAACTATATACACTCTGTAATATCATCAAAAAGAGATAAAGCAGCACTAGATGATTATTTTGAAAAATTAAAATCAGTAGCAGATGTAAAAGTTTTAAGAAAACCGAATAAATAAAGGATAAAAAATGAATAAATATGACAAAATAAAAAAAACTTGTAGAGTTACAAGACTGGTTCTAGGAACTGTTTTGATCGCAATAGGAATCTACTTAAACAACCCTTGGTTCTATCTTGGAATTATACCATTGATCGCAGGTATCGCAAACTTTTGTCCAATATGTATAATTTCAAAAAAATGCACTATTTAAACAGCTAGGTTTTGCTTCTTTTGAAGCAAAACCTAGTATCTTGATAGATAATTCGTATCAAAATTGTTGTTTATAAAATCTTTATTTTCCATCATCTTAAGATGAAAATCACGAACAGTTGCAACACCTTCTATCTGAAGCTCATTTAATGCTTCTTTCATTTTAGATATCGCTCTATTTCTATCTTCGCCCCAAACTATCAATTTGCCTATCATCGAGTCATAACAACTTGGTATCACATAACCTTGATATAAGTGCGAATCAACTCTGACATTTCTTCCTCCAGGAGCTATATATTTGCTCACTTTTCCTGGGCTTGGTATAAATTTAACAGAATCTTCAGCTGTAATTCTGCATTCTATTGAGTGACCTTTAAACTCTATCTCTTCTTGTTTTGGTAATTCTTCATTTTGTGCAACTCTTATCATCCACTCTACAATATCAAGTCCGCTAACCATCTCACTAACACAGTGTTCAACTTGAAGCCTTGTATTCATCTCCATGAAGTAAAATTTTTTATCACTATCTAGTAAAAATTCAAAAGTTCCAGCATTTTCATAGCCTATATATTTTACTGCTTTTATGGCTACTTCATGAAGTTTTTTTCTTGTCTTTTCGTCTAAAATTGCAGCTGGTGACTCTTCTATAAGTTTTTGATGTCTCCTTTGAAGTGAACAATCTCTTTCACCTATATGTATAGCATTACCATAGGTATCTCCGATAATTTGCACTTCTATATGGCGAGGATTTTTGATAAATTTTTCCATATAAAGTGTGCCATCTCCAAATGCCACACTAGCTTCGCTCTCAGCAGAAAGATAAGCTATCTCTAAATCTTCCTCTTTTTCAACTACCCTCATGCCTCTTCCACCGCCGCCAGAACTTGCTTTTACAATGATAGGATATCCTATCTGACTAGCTATTTTTTTTGCTTCATCAACATTTTTTAAAGCACCTTCACTTCCTTCTATGACTGGGACTCCAGCTTTTTTCATCACCTCTTTTGCTTTTGATTTGTCACTCATCAAAACCATAGAATCAACAGAAGGTCCTATAAATTTCACGCCATGAAACCCACAAATTTCAACAAAATCTTGATTCTCACTTAAAAAACCATATCCTGGAAAAATTGCATCACAACCACTTATCTCAGCAGCACTTATGATAGCTGGGATATTAAGATAACTGTCGCTTGATTTTTCTCCACCTATACAAATGCTAGCATCGGCATATTGTAAATACAAAGCATCTTTGTCTGCAGTAGAGTACACAGCAACGGCAATCTTGCCCATCTCTTTTATCGTTCTTATCGCACGAAGAGCAATTTCTCCTCTATTTGCGACAAGAATTTTTCTGATTTGTGACATTAAACTTTCTCCACACCAAAGAGCGGCATGTCAAACTCGACAGGAGTTCCATCATCCACTAACATTTCAGTAATTCTACAATCAAACTCTGCTTCTATTTCATTCATAATTTTCATGGCTTCTATGATAGCTATAGTTTGACCTTTTCTTACAACAGTACCAACTTTTACAAAAGGCTCACTCCCAGGACTAGGAGCCGTATAAAATGTACCCACCATTGGTGATTTTATAGATTCACCCTTACTTTCATTTTCTTTGTTTTCAACTTTTCCTGTCACAACAGAAGCAACACTCACCATAGGTGCACCCGCGGGAGCAGCACTTTGTGATGGAACTACAACAGTTGAGCTATCAAAGCCTTTTTGCAGTTCTATCGAAAATTCTCCATCTTTAATTTTTACTCTATTTATACCGCTTTTATCAAAAAACCTCATCAAATCTCTAATCTCTTGTTTGTTCATCCCATTTCTCCTAAATTTGGTCATATATAAATTTTGCTATAATACCATATATTTGATAATGAGGTACTTATATGGGATTGAAATCTGATAGATGGATAAGAGAGAAATCGATAAATGAAGAGATGATAAAACCATTTTGCGAAGAGCAAGTGGGCACAGATGTTGTAAGCTATGGCGTTAGTAGCTACGGATATGATATAAGAGTAGGAGATGAATTTAAAATCTTCACAAATGTAAGCTCAACCGTAGTTGACCCAAAAAATTTTGATGCTAAAAATATCGTGGATTTTACGGGGGATATCTGCATAGTTCCGCCAAACTCTTTTGCACTAGCTAGAACTGTAGAGTATTTTAAAATTCCAAAAGATGTACTTGCTATTTGTTTGGGGAAAAGCACATATGCAAGATGCGGAATTATAGTCAATGTGACACCATTTGAACCAGAATTTGAGGGTCACATAACCATAGAGATAAGTAACACAACTCCATTGCCAGCTAAAATCTATGCGAATGAGGGCATAGCACAAGTACTGTTTTTCGAAGGAGATGAGCAGTGTGAAACAACATATAAAGATAAAAAAGGGAAATATCAAGGACAAAAAGGAATCACTCTTCCTAGAATTTTAAAATAGCCTTTTTCAAAATTTTTTCAAAATCAGGATAATGTAGCACATCTGCATGGGTTGTATTTTTTAGCTCTATTTTCAGAGCTAAATTTTTTATCTTTTTGCTTAGCCTAGAGGTATTTTTATTTGGCACGGTTTTGTCATCTTCTACCTCTATTATAGATATCGGGCTATCTATATTTTTCACATATTTGATAGATTGAAATTTATATTTTAGAAGCAAATCTATCGGTAAAAATGGGTATTTATGCTTTGCAAGTGATGCTATAGAGTCATAAGGGGTAATTAAAACAACCCCAAGAGCTTTTCGCTTGCTTGCAAGATAAATTGCAACTCCAGAACCTAAACTTCTACCTATAATTATCACTTTTTGATTTTTTGCAAAAGTATCATAAATCTTTAAAGCATCGTTAAAGAGGTTTTTTTCACTCGGCTTACCTGTACTTTTGAGATATCCTCTATAATTAAACACAACTACATTAAAATCTTCCAAACTTTTAATATGGAGCAAAAATCTTGTAGCATCATCAGCATTTCCACCAAAATAAATCAAAAGTGGTGCATCTTTTTTATCTGATTTTTTATAAATTCCATCTAATACAACATGATTTGCAACTTTAAGTTTTATCTCTTTTGAATTTTTCAATTTAAAAGAGGCTTTTTTTTCTATTGCTAAAACATTAAAAATTTTAGAATCTTGGGTAAGATAAAAATAAATAGATACTACTCCATACAACAATATAACCGTAATAACGATAATTTTCATACATATCTCCTCTATGCTGTATAATGTCTTATAGTATATTATATCCCCAATAGGAATAAGATTTGCTTTAGAGATATAAAATCCAAGAAGGATTGCAATTGTTTAATGGTGCAAATATACTCATAACAGGCGGAACAGGAAGTTTTGGTAAAAAATATACAAAAATACTACTAGAAAAATACAAACCAAATAAAATCATCATCTACTCAAGGGATGAGCTAAAACAGTACGAGATGGCTCAGGCATATAACAATAGTTGTATGAGATACTTTATAGGTGATGTCAGGGATAAAGATAGACTAAAAAAGGCTTTTTATGGTGTAGATTATGTCATACACGCAGCAGCTCTCAAACATGTACCAGTAGCCGAATACAACCCTATGGAGTGTATAAAAACAAATATAAACGGGGCGAGCAATGTTATAGACGTAGCCTTGGACGAAGGCATAAAGAAGATTATAGCTCTCTCAACAGACAAAGCAGCAAACCCTATCAACCTTTATGGAGCCACAAAACTTGCAAGTGATAAACTATTTGTTGCTGCAAACAATATAAGAGGCAAAAGAAGAACAGAATTTAGCGTGGTTAGGTATGGAAATGTAGTAGGTAGTAGAGGAAGTGTGGTTCCTTTTTTTCAAAAACTCATAAACGAAGGAGTAAAAGAACTGCCCATAACAGATACTGCGATGACAAGATTTTGGATAACTCTGAAAGATGGTGTAGAATTTGTACTGAAAAATTTTGAAAGGATGCAAGGAGGCGAAATTTTTATTCCCAAGATTCCTTCCATGAATATAGTCGATTTAGCTTCATCCCTAGCTCCAAATCTTCCTGTAAAAGTTATAGGGATAAGACCTGGTGAAAAACTTCATGAAGTTATGGTTCCAAAAGATGATTCTCGCCTAACTTTGGAGTTTGAGAAGCATTTTGTTATACAGCCAACTATCCAATTTACAAACCAGGTTGATTTTAGTAAAAACAGATTAGGCGAAGTTGGAAAACCTGTCAAGCAAGACTTTGAATATAGTTCCGATAAAAACAACAAATGGTTAAACAAAAAAGAGTTATTAGAGATGATAGGGGCAAAATGATATACTATGGTAAACAAACTATAGATGATGATGATGCAAAAGCAATAGTTCGTGCCCTAAAAAGCGACCTTCTCACAACAGGTCCTAAGACAAAAAAGTTTGAAGTTGAACTTGCAAAAAGACTAGGCTTTAGATACATGATTGCCGTAAGTAGTGGCACAGCAGCACTTCATCTAAGCTCGATGGTACTTTTAAACAAAAATGATAAAGTAATCACTACACCAAACAGTTTTTTGGCAACTGCAAACTCTATAATCTATCAACAAGCCAAACCTGTTTTTATAGATATATGTGAAAATGGTCTCTTAGATTTGGACTTGGTGGAACAGAGGCTAAAAAAAGGCGATATCAAAGCACTGTATGCAGTCACTTTCTCAGGACTCCCTTTTGAGGATAAAAAACTAAGATACCTAAAAGAAAAGTATAAAATAAAAATTTTGATAGATAATGCTCACTATTTTGGTAAAGATGGTGGCATATGCGATATAGCAACCTTTTCATTTCATCCTGTAAAACATATAACCACATTTGAGGGTGGAGCGATAGGCATAAATGATAAATTTATATATGAAAAACTATTGCAACTAAGAAATCATGGGATATATAAAGATGATAGCATGTATCCTTGGGGCTATGAGATGAGAGAGTTAGGATACAACTATAGACTAAGCGATGTAGCAAGTGCTATGGGATTAAGTCAGCTTAGCAAAGTTGATAATTTTTTAGCAAAAAGAGGAGATATAGCCCAATACTACCACGAAAATCTAAAAAAAGTTGCACCTTTATATAAATATGATAAAAATTCTAGCTACCATCTTTTTGTCGCTAGATATCCATTTGAAACACTAGATGAAAAGGCAAAGTTTTTTATAAAGATGAGAGAAAAGGGAGTGGCACTTCAACACCATTATATCCCTATTAATTCGCAACCATTTTACAAAGATATGGGTTTTATTTATAACAAAAAAAGTTTTCCACAGATGCACAGATACTATCTTGAAGCTTTTAGTTTACCCATATATCCGACTCTAAGCACAGATGAGCAGGATTTTGTCATCAAGCAAATAGAGGATATTGCATCAATTTGAAAAGTTTGACATTAATTATACTAAAAGGTATAATACCAAATAGCATAATACTAAAAGGAGCAGTTATGAAATTACAGAAACTTCTGTTTCGTGCTTCAGTCGCGAGGAATTTTGCTTGGGCTTTGCCCAAACAAAAGGGGACAGTTAAGTGAAAAATCCTTTTTACTATGGCAATGAAGTTCGAGAGGATGATTTTTGTAATCGTAAAGATGAGCTAAAAGAGCTAAAGCAAGATGTGCTCAATGGTTTAAATGTGTTAGTATATGCACCAAGAAGATTTGGAAAAACTTCACTTTTAAGAAAATTACAAGAAAACTTAAAAAAATCTAACGATACAATTGTCATATATTTTGATATGTTTTCAGTTTCAAATATAGATGAATTCATACAAAAATATTTTAATATTCTTGCAAAAAATCTTGAAACAACTACAGATAAAATCATAAATCTTTTTAAAAATGTACTACAATTTAAACCAAATATCACTATGACTATATCATCTAACAACGAGATAAACTATGGGTTGTCTTTAAGTAAAAAAGAGCAATTAAATAGCTTGGAAGATGTACTTAACCTCCCGTATATATATGCAAAAAAACTTAACAAAAGAGTGATTGTCATATTTGATGAGTTCCAAGAGATAGAGCAGTTAAATATAGAAAAAAAACTCAGAAGCATCATGCAAACTCACTCAAGAAAAGTATCATACCTCTTTAGTGGAAGCAAAAAATCTATACTTACACAGATGTTTTATAATAAAAATAGAGCCTTTTATAAATCTGTAAAACATTTAAAAATCAACGAAATAAATCTGAGTGACTGGGAGCAATTTATAGAAAAAAAGTTTGCTCAAACACAAAAAACCATAGATAAAGAGTTGATAAAACTCTGCTTTGACATAACAATAGGATACCCATACTACATGCAACAACTGATGTACTTTATATGGGAAAATACGAAACAAAAATCTACCAAAGAGATAGTAAAAAACTCTATAAAACTTATGCTAGAAAGAGAAGACGATATATATGCAATAGTGTGGACAAACCTAACTCCAAACCAGAAAACAGCACTAAAATATATAGTAAATCACAATGGAGAAAATTTATACGCCAATGACAACCTAAACGAATCAAATTTTAGTGCAAGCACTATCAAAAGCACGATAGAAGCACTCATCAAAAAAAATATCATAGATAAAAGGGATAGCAGCTACTACCTCATCGACCCTTTTATGAAGTATTGGTTAGAGCAGATGAGTGCAGTTTCATCATCAAACAACTAAAGGAGATATCTTGAATGTAGCCATCATCCCAGCTCGTGGAGGTAGCAAGAGAATACCAAAAAAAAATATAAAAAACTTTTGTGGCAAACCTCTTATCGCCTACAGTATAGAGATTGCTTTGGAGTCTATGCTTTTTGACAAAGTGATAGTCTCAACAGATAGTGAAGAGATAGCTAAAGTTGCAAAAGATTATGGTGCACAGGTGCAAATAAGACCAGATGAACTTAGTGATGATTTTACAGGAACTTGGGATGTTATAGATTTTGTAGTGGATACTTTAGAAAAAGAGGAACACATAAGAGTTGAGTATATATGCACCATCTATGCAACTGCTCCGTTTTTAGATATACGATATCTAAAAGATGGTTATGAAAAACTAAAAAACTCATCTGCCTGTAGAGCCTTTAGTGTTGCTACTATGCCATTTCCAATTCAGCGAACATTTAGGATTATAGATGATAGGTGCGAAATGTTTTGGAAAGAAAACTACAACAAAAGAAGTCAAGATTTAGAAGAATCTTACCAAGATGCAGGGCAGTTCTACTGGGAAAAAAGAGACTGCAAAAGTAGTGATGCATTTTTTGGAAAAGACTCTATTCCTATAGTTTTACCGAGACATTTAGTACAAGATATAGACACACCCGAAGACTTTGTCAGAGCTGAGTATATGTATAAGGCAATATTTCCAAACAGATTTGATGAATGGAATGAGGTAAAACAAAAAATTGACAAATTAGATAAAAATATCAACCTAAAAGAAGGTAATATTTATCTACTGTCCATCGATAAAAATATTAAAAATGAAACTTATGGCAAAGGAGAGCTTTTTTTAAGACCTGTCTTGGTTCTTCGTAAACTTGGGTATAACTACTTTTTAGGAATACCATTAACTAACAAAGAGAAAAAAGGAAATTATTTTTATAAATTTTCTTATAGAGAAACAGATAGCTATGCTATGTTTAATCAAGCTAAAACTTCCAACATTAACAGAATTTTAAAACAGCACGGAAAAGTGGACAAAAAAACATTTGAAGATATAAAGGAAAAATTTAGAAACTTCCTCTGCTAGTTGCCTTTCGGCTAAATATGCAAGTATTACATCATAAAGGATGAGAAATTACAATCTTTAGAGTAGATTTCGGAAGCAGTATAGGACTTGGACATCTAAAAAGAAGCTTGGTTTATGCCAAAAATTTTGATGAGGTTATATATGTCTCAAAAAGTGATGAAAAAGAGTTTGTACCGTATCCTCTTATCACAACAAAAGATGAAAAGGAGTTTTTCTCACATGTACAAAAACTTCAACCGCAAGAGGTAATAGTAGATAATTATGACTTTTCTTTGGAGTATGAAAAAAGATTTAAAGAGCTTTTTCCGAATATAAAGCTCTCTTGTTTTGATGACGATTATAGAGAGCATTTTTGCGATGAGATTATAAATCACAACATAAGTGCCGATAAAAACAGATACAAAAATCCTAGTATCATAAAAATCATTTCACCTCTTATAAGAGAGGAGTTTTACAAGGAAAAGGCTATAAAAAGAGAAAAAATTTACGATATTTTTCTAGCTATGGGTGGAGCTGATACACAAAATCTGAATATATCTATACTAAAAGCTCTGCCAAAAGATAAGGAAATAGCCGTTTTAACAACGACTGCCAACAAAAATGTAGATGAGTTAAAAAAGTTTGTCAAAGATAAAAATAACATATCTTTACACACAAACTCAAACGAAGTTGCAAAATTACTCAATCAAAGCAAATACGCCATAGTAACGCCGAGCGTACTAGTGCATGAAGTTTTGTTTATGGAAATTCCGTTTGTGGCTACTAAAACCGAAGAGAATCAGGACGATGTATATAGATATCTTTATAAAAAAAGATACAATGTATTTGATAGTTACAAAAAATGGAAATTATCCCTATAAATAGAAATAAAATGAGGTAAAATGAAAAATATTGACCTAAACAATTTGCAACAAACTTTTATAATTGCTGAAATTGGATCGAACCACAATCAAAGCTTATCTCTTGCAAAAGAAATGATCTCCGCTGCAAAAGAATCAGGTGCGGATGCGGTTAAATTTCAATCTATAAATATAAAAGAATTATATTTTAATCCAACTAATGATACTATAAAAATGCATAAAAAAATAGATTTACTTGAAAATTGGCATTATGAGTTAAAAGAGTACTGCGACGATAAAGACATTATATTCTTTTCTGCTCCTACATATCTAAAAGCTATAAATATACTTGAAAATATAGGAGTTGTTCTGCACAAACTCGCTTCCGCACAAGTTGGAACATTCCCACAATTAGTAGAAAAAGTTATAAAATTAAAAAAACCAACTCTTTTATCTACGGGTATAGTTTCTTACGAAGAATTATCAAAAGTTATTAAAATTTTTTTTGATAATAAGCATGATAATTTTGCTATATTGCATTGCAACAGTTTATACCCTACACCCTATGAAAAAGCAAATTTAAATTTAATTCAAGTATACAAAAGTATGTTTAATAAAACAATAGGATATTCCGATCATACAAATGGAATATACGCCTCTTTGGCTGCTGTCACTTTAGGAGCCAAAGTCATAGAAAAGCACTTTACGACAGATAAAACCCTGCCTATTCCTGATGCTTCCATATCCATAACTCCTAAAGAATTTAAAGATATGGTAGAAGGGATAAGAGCCATAGAACAAGCTTTAACAAGCCAAAATAGAGTTTCTCTCGAAAGTGAAGAGAAAAAATTTAAAGAGGCTATTCTTTACAGATTAATACTCAAAAGAGATAAAAAGCCTAATGAAAATTTTACAGAAGATAATTTTGAATATAAAAGACATCCTTCAGGAATTGACTGTAGAGATATAGACATAGTTGTAAAACATATGTGTAGCAAATATAATTTAAAAAAAGGTGAATTGCTAACTTGGGGCATGTTAGCAGGAAAAAAATAAAATGAAAAAAATATTAGTTATTAATTTAGGATGGGAACAAGAACCTTTGCTGGATAAACTATCTAGCTATGATGTAGATATTTATGGGGTACACTATGACAAAAACTATTATAAAAAGCCAAAATATAAAGATATCCTCATTACTGATTTAAGAAGCTTAGAAGATATATTAAACTTTGCAAAAACTTATAAAATAGATGCTGTTATATCAGATGAGTGTGATTATAGTTATTTTGCACAAGCTGTTGTCGCGCAAACTTTAAACTTACCAGGTCCCAGAGTACAAGAAGCACAAATAGCAACAAATAAATATCTTCAAAGACAAAAAGCCAAAGATGAAAACCTATTGATTCCAGAATTTAAACTTTGTTCATGTTTGGAAGATGTTTACTCATTTGCTAAAAAAACAGGTTTTCCTATAATTACAAAACCGATAGACAACAGAGGAAGCTTTGGAGTTAATAAAATAATATCATATAATAAAATAGAAGATGCTTTTATAAGCGCACTTGTCAATTCTCACTCGAGATTGGTCATTGCAGAGAAGTTTATCGAGGGAGTACATATAACAGTAGATGGTTATATATTTAAAAACAAAGACCCAAAATCCCTTACTATTGCTCAGAAAAAACTTACTTCAGAAAATGACGGTGTACAAGTTGCCATAGATATACAGTATCCTGCCAAATTTGAAAAAAGTTTACATTCTGGAATCAA
>JAADIZ010000057.1 GCA_013151055.1 Campylobacterota bacterium | reverse complement strand
GTTTTAGCAAATAATCTTTTTAAACATTTTATAGTTAGAATTATCAATGTCTTTTTTTATGTTATACGCTGCACCACCAACAAACATAGTAACCCACAATAAGATGTGGGTTACTACTGAATTTGTTATTTAAGTGATTCAAAAAGCTCTAAAGAATCTAATTTTTCCCAAGGATAATCACTTTGTCCAACTTGTCCTCTTGCAGCAACATCAGCGTATAGAAATGTTTCTCTACTTGGCTTATCCAATCCAAACTTCTTAGTAATCCAAAGCGGAGTAAGACTGAAATTATCCATAACAAAACTAGAAAGTACATCATCACTAACACTGCTATAGGTGCCAAAAGTATCAACACTTACTGAAACTGGTTTTGCAACACCTATGGCATAAGAGAGTTGGACTGAGCATTTTTTGGCAAGTTCGCTTGCCACTATGTGTTTTGCTATCCATCTAGCTGCATAAAGTCCACTTCTATCAACTTTTGTATAATCTTTACTACTTTGTGCACCACCACCTATTGGTGAATATCCGCCAAAGCTATCTACTATCAATTTTCTACCTGTTAGTCCTGAATCGTGTAAAGAGCTGTGATTAACATATCTTCCTGTTGGGTTTATATGTATAACAGTATCATTTGGGTCATATAATCTTGGAGGAAGCCCAGTATCGTCAATAAGCCCTTTTATAAGTTCCCTTACCTCATTTATATTCATATCTTCTACTGATGGGGCAGAAACTACAATAGTATGAATTTTCTGTGGAAGACAGTTTTCAAAATTTTCTTTTGTACCATAATCCATCGTAACTTGAGTTTTTATATCAATACCTAATTTTTGGTTATGACTTAGGGCATAATTATATACTTTATCACAAAGCATTCTTGCATAAGTGATGGCTGAGGGCATAAAATCAGCGGTTTCATTTACAGCAAAACCAAACATGATACCTTGATCACCTGCTCCTATTTCTCCATTTTCTTGATCAACTCCTTGATTTATATCTGCACTTTGTTGATTTAAGAGAACTTGTACTTTCACATCATCTGGATATAAGCACTGTGCTCTTGTGAAGGCGGATTTTCCATCATACCCTATTTTTATGAGGGCATCTTTTGCTATTTGCTTAAAATCTTGAGTTCCGATTTTAGAATTCGTAGCAACTTCGCCACCGATGATTACATTTTTTCCAGCTACAAACACTTCGCTAGCAACTCTTGAGTTAGAATCCTCGATGATTAAAGCATCAACAATGCTATCAGCGATAATATCAGCACATTTGTCTGGATGTCCTGGACTTACGACTTCACTTGTAAATAAGTATTGGGTTTTGTTTTGCATTTTTTGTTTTCCATTTCTTTGTTTTCCATAAAAGTTTAGAAACCTAAACTCTTAATTGTTTTCCATCCTTTTGTTTTCCATTTTCTTTGAAGAGGTATTAACCTAAAAAATAAAATTAAAAAGTTTGAATTGAGGCAATCTTTGCCCACCACTTTACTCTAAATTATTCAAAATTATACAACTTTAATATAAATAAACGATAAATTTACTCTATTTTGATAGAATATGTCATGAAACAAAAAAATTACTCTTATTTATTGGTGTCACTACAGTACATCTTCATGGCTATACTTTTGTATTTAAATGGCAATTATCTTTTGCAAATCGTGCCACTTGGTATATTTATTGTCGGTTTCATCATTGGTATTTATGCGATATATAACAACCAACTGCACAATTTCAATATCATCTCTGAGATAAAAGACGGTGCATCTTTGGTAACACACGGCATGTATAAATATATAAGGCATCCCATGTATTTTTCTGTGATTCTCATGATGTTTGGGGTTATCATCTATAATATAAACATAAGAAATATTGTCATATATTTATTATTGGTTTTAGTTGTTATTTTAAAAGCTAAAAAAGAAGAATTGCTTTGGAATCAAACATCTTCACAATACAGTGCCTACAAAGAAAAAACAAAAATGATAATTCCATTTATACTATAAAGGTTTTTTATGCAAAACTTTCTCTTAAAATATAATATTTCAATTCAAAAGATACTTTTACCTTTCTTCGCTATTTTTATATTTATCTCCACTCCTCTTTATGATAATTTATCTAAAAACTATATAAATAGCTCACTTACCAAATCAGCCATAACTTATGCAACCCTAAGAGGTTTAAATGCTGCAGTTTCTGTCATACAAGAAAGCACTCTTACCTTCGGCATAGGAGTTGAAGCAAATATCGCTATTGGTCAAGCGGTTGATCCAATCAATGACGCGATAGAGCGATTTTCAGATATGATTACCCTCTCAATCTGGGCACTTGGCAGTGAAAAGATTATCTATGAACTCTCTAAAACTCCGTTGATGATTTTGATTGTTATCATTTTATCTATCATGGGTATCTTCATCAAAAAAGATTATATTAAAAAAATTTTAATGATTTTGATTATTGCAAGAATTTTTATCCCTTTTAGTGCTCTTATTTCTGACTATACATACCAAGAAATCTTTAAAACAAAAATCGAGTTAAATTTGAAAATTTTAAGCTCTCCTCCAAAAACTGGGAATTCGATAGAATCTATAAAAAAATCCATTGTTTACTATACGACAAATTCGACAAAATTTATAACAGCCCTTCTAAATCTATCTATGCTGTATTTTGGAAGATTTGTTTTAGATGTTTTGCTGTTGCCGTTATTTTTGATTTATTTAGTGAGAATTTTGGTGCTTAATCAAAAAAGCATTTAGTTGATTTGCAAACTTACAAGCATCTTTTTGCCCAAAAGCAGAAGGACCTCTCGTCGTCTCACCGCTTTCTCTTATGCTTTGCATTAAATCTCGCATAGCTAAATATTGCTTGATATTATCGACACTATATAATTCGCCTCTATGATCTATCGCATGGGCATTTTTACTGATAACTCTATCGGCTAAAGGAATGTCAGCAGTGATAACCAAATCATCGTCTTTTATCATACCCACTATGCGATTGTCTGCTTCATCTGCTCCAGCTTCCACTATGATATAGCTTATATTTTTTGATTTTCCGATATTTATCTTTTTATTTGCCACAACAAATGTTTCTAAGCTAAGTCTCTCTATAGCTTTTAGGATTATCGGCTTTAAAAGATTTGGGAAAGCATCGCCATCTATGAAAACTCTCATGCTAACCTTTTTCTATCACTATACACCAACTACCATCTCCTTGTTCTTCTCTTGATAAAACCTTATGTCCCTCTTTTTCAACTGAGCCAGGGAGGTTTTTTATGGCTGAACCATCATCTATATAAAGCTCCAACATATCACCATTTTCCATGCCGCTTAACACTAGTTTTGTCTTTGCAAAATTGATAGGACATTTAATTCCTCTAAAATCTTTTACTAATTTATCTGTTTTCATACTTCACATATCCTTTGTTCATAATCACTCAATTTTGTAATACCCTCTTTTCCACATACCCGACACTCTGGGTTTTTCTTAAACTTTATCTTATCAAAATCCATGCTCATCATGTCAGCTATGAGGAGTTTATCTGTCAAAAGTTCGCCTTTGCCTATTATATACTTCACCGCTTCTGTTGCTTGAATACTTCCTAAAACTCCTGCGACTGTACCTAGAACCCCAGCTTGCGAGCAAGTAGGCACACTATTGGGTGGTGGAGGTGAATCAAACACACAGGCATAACAAGCTGACTGATGTGGGATTACAGTCATAGTTTGAGCGATAAATCTCAAGATTCCTCCATGAGAGAAGGCTTTATTTGCTAGCACACAAGCATCATTTATCAAAAATTTTGTAGCAAAATTATCACTTCCATCTATGATAAAATCATAATTAGAGACAATATCTAAAATATTTGATGCATTTAAAAATTCATTATAAGTTACAACTTCTATATCAGGATTTATAGCTAGCATTTTATCTTTTGCTGATAAAGTTTTTGGTGTTCCTATATCACCAGTAGTATGGATAATTTGCCTTTGAAGATTGCTTAAATCTACCACATCACCGTCAGCTATACCAATTTTGCCAATTCCAGCAGCTGCTAGATACAATGCAGCGGGACTACCAAGACCGCCAGCTCCTATAATTAAAACTTTAGAATTTAAAAGTTTTAATTGCCCTTCTATGCCAACATCTTTAAGTATAATATGTCTAGCATATCTTTCTACTTCACTATCCGTAAAATCAGTTTTCATAATTTAATCCAATCCTAATTATATATTTATTGTACCCAAGGTATTTAAACTTGTCAATTATATTTTGCTATAATATCGCTTTTAACAAAAAGGATAATTAAATGAAGTTTTTATACTCTAGCAGTTCACACTTTAATCTAGCTAATTTAATCACATTTTCAAATATTGCAGCAGGTTTAATTGCAACTTATCTTATATCTCAAAATATATTTTTGTGGGCTGCCGTTTTTGCTTGGATGGGTGGTGCTTTCGACATAATAGATGGGAAAATTGCGAGAAAATACAACCTCTCTAGTGAATTTGGGATACAATTAGATAGTTTTGCTGATTTTTTAAGCTTTGTTTTAGTGCCTGTATTTTTTATATTTCAAGCGATATATAGCACTTCATTTAGCGGTTTTTGGCTTTTTATATCAGGAATCATAAGCATTTACTATGTCATATCAGGTCTTAGAAGATTGATACAGTTTAATATAAATGCATATGCAGGAGAGGTAGAAAAGTTTTTCATTGGAGTTCCAACACCTCTTGGGGCTATACTTTTATGGCTGTTTTATTTGGGTAATTTTGCAGGAATTTTATCACCAACTTCAGTAGTTATACTCATGATTATCACCGCTTGGAGCTTAAATTCCAGGATAAAAGTTCCTCATCCATAGGTAAAATATACTAAGAAACTTTAATGCGAAAATATATTATTTAAGTAACAACATGATATTATAACTTTGAGTTTGGATAACTTATTAGGTAAGATATTATGAAAAGGATTCGTGATTTTTTTGTATATTTGATATTTGGCGATAAAAATATCAGATTTTTTAAACATGTTAAAACTGTTATAAAAGAAGATATTATTCTTTTGAGTATTCATGTGGACTTTATGTCTATTTTATACTTCTTAGGGAGATGGCTACCTTTTGCGATAGCTGTTGGTATCACGACTGGAATCGCCGCTTCTTTAATGGATATCAGCGTTGTTTATATCAATGGTTATTTATCTAAAAATATAATTTATCTATTTATCTTTCCTGTTGTCGTCTCTGTTATAACTGGTCAAATTATAAGATCAAACCCTGAAGTTGGTGGTCCAGGCATTGGTTTTTCTATCTTACATTTAAAAACAAAACAATACTTAAAAATAAAATCAATTTTACTAAAACTAATAATTTCCATCTTTACACTTTCAGGCGGTTTTATAGCTGGTCGCGAAGGACCATCATTCTTTATAGGTATAGGTATAGGAGAATGGATAGGAAAATCTTATGGTTTTGGAAAAAAATTTAAAGACACCTTGGGATTGATAGGTGGTGGTGCCTTCACAGGGGCTCTCTTGAAGGCACCTTTAGGCAGTTCCATATTTGCAATGGAATTAAAAAATATGTACGATTTTGACTACCGACCTTTTGTTCCTATGATAGTGGCTTCCATAGTTAGTTATCTTACTTTTACTTTTTTTAGAGGCAATCATGCTTTTATACAACTTTCAAGCAAGCCAATTTGGACACTTACAAGTATCCCTTACATTGTTGCTATGGGATTTTTTATATCGTTTATCATCTATCTATATACCATAATTTTTCACTTCAGCAATAAAATATCGAAAATAATTTTAGCAAATAGAAAACCGATAATTGGAACTATTCTGGCTTTGCCTGTCATGATTGGATTGTATTATGTGGTGAATGATATAGATATCCTATCAGTCCCTGTTAACATGAGAATTTTATCAAAAATGGCTCAGGTACCATATCCAATATATGTTGATGCTATCATCATACTTTGTACTGTAGTCATCACTAGTCTAACTCAGGGTTTTGGAATTTCTGGTGGATTAATTTTGCCTATATTGATTATAGGAGCAGCTGCGGGAAATATCTTTGGACATATATTTCCTGATCAATTAGTGATGTTTACCTTAGCAGGTATGGGAGCAGCTCTTTCGGCAGGAGCCAAAACACCGCTTGCTGCAATTGTAATGATAACAGAGATGAGTCATGATGATGTGGTAATTCCCATGACAGCTGCAGTAATAACTAGCTATCTAACAAGTTTTGGATACAGTTTGTATCTAGGTCAAGAAACAAAATTTAAAAATAAATTAAAAAATTACAATTCCGAAGAGGAAATCAGTTAATAATCACATTCCATGTAACTATACTCAGAAATGATACTATTATACCAAGGGCTAGAGTATTTATCGCTAAGGTTTTATTTAGTCCACCTTTTATCGCATATACAGTTGCCATCGTCATAGGTGGCATTGCAATTTCTAAGAAGGTCACTTTTGTCCAAATTTGAGACATATCAAAAAACGCATACATAATCCCAAACATTACAAAAGGAACAATAAACATTTTTATACTTAAGGCTATCACATTTTCTTTAAAATAGTTCACTAAAGCTTTTAACTCCAACTTCATACCTACGATTATCGTAACAAGTGGAATGAGAGTAGCTTGAAGCTTGTCCAATATTCCTTCTAAATATGGTGGAAATTGTGTGCCGTGAAAATAAATAGCTACAACTATAGCGATAAGTGGCGGGGATAAAAATATTTGTTTTAACACATCTTGCGTATAGCTCTTCTTTTTATTTCCTCCCCAAGAAATTATAGCAACTCCAAATGTCAAAAGTGCTATGAAGGAACCTAGTTGGTCATATACCAAAGCATAAACTACCTCTTTCATGGAATACAAAGATTCTATGTATGAAAACCCCACAAATGAAGTGTTTCCAAAAATCGAAACTACCATAAAAGTTGCCAAATCTCTTCTTGACAATTTTAAAAATTTTCCTATCGTCAAAGAGAGTAAAAACGCAACAAACATAGCAAGATAACTAATTGCAATAATCTTATAAATCACATCATTAAATTCTAAAATTCTTATCTTAGAAAGTGCAAGAGCAGGAAGAGAAAAATAAATCACAAATTCGGTCAAAGCTAACGATATATCTTCTTTAAAAATTTTGAATAAGTAGCCGATTAATACAAATAAAAATATGGGAGCAATTTGTTCTATCATGACCATTTTCCAAAGTAACTTTTTGTCTGCAACGACTTTTGAACTTTATCCAAAAATTTATCTCTTTTTATCTCTTTTGCACCCATTGAAATGAGATGAGATGTTGGAATTTGACAATCTATAAAATCACCGCCCAACTCATCTATTTTTTTACAAAGTGCCACAAGTGCAACTTTAGAGGCATCACTTTTTGTGCTAAACATTGATTCACCACAAAACATACCGCCAAGATACAACCCATACAATCCACCCACTAATTCACCTTTAAAATAAGTCTCTACACTGTGAGCAAAGTGCTCTATATGTAAAGAGTTAAAGAGATTTATCAAATCATCACTTATCCAACTATCTTCTTTATTTTGTACTCTTGTATTTCTACAAGATTTTATCACTTTATCAAAATTTGTATCAAATTTTATCTCAAATTTTCTTATGCTTCTTTTTAAACTTTTTGAGACTTTTATATCAACTGTTTTCAAAACAAGTCTAGGGTCAGGCGACCACCACAAAATAGGATCTTCTAAATTATACCAAGGGAAAATTCCTTGCATATAAGCATTCAAAACTCTCTGTTTTTTCAAATCCCCTCCCCAAGCCAATAAGCCTTTTTTATCAGCAATTCTTGGATTTGGAAAATTATAAGAAGAAGAACTTAGTTTTGGTATATAAATTGTATCAGGATTTTGCATATCTAAATATCAAATTTTTCTTTTTATAGTCAATCGTTACTTTGCCACCGTGCTTTAGTCTGCCAAAAAGTATCTCTTCACTAAGTGGTGTTTTTATCTCTTCGCTAAGAACTCTTCTTAAAACTCTAGCTCCCATGTCTTTGCTAAAACCTTTGCTTGCAAGGTATTTTTTAGCTACTAATGTTAACTCTATCTTTACCTTTTTATCGTTTAATTGAATTTCAAGCTCATCTATTAATTTTTCTACGATATGAATCATAATATCTTGACTCAGAGATTTAAAATAAACAATATCATCTAATCTATTTCTAAATTCTGGTGCAAAAAAATCTTTTATAGCATTATGTGCCCTAAAGGATTCGTCTTTTTCAAAACCGACATGGACTCCTTCTTTTGTGCCAAGATTTGAAGTCATTATAATTATGACATTTCTAAAATCAGTTTTTATTCCATTATTATCTGTCAAAACTGCTCCATCGAATATCTGCAATAGTATATTTAACAAATCTGGATGAGCCTTTTCTATCTCATCTAAAAGCAATACGGAGTATGGGTGTTTTTTGATGCTTTCAGTCAACTGTCCACCCTCTTCAAATCCAATATATCCAGGAGGTGCCCCAATCAAGCGACTTATTGTATGTTTTTCCATATACTCACTCATGTCAAATCGCTCAAAATTTACTCCAAGTTCAAGTGATAATTGTTTTGCTACTTCTGTTTTTCCAACTCCTGTTGGACCTGCAAACAAAAATGCTCCAATTGGTGCTTCTGCATTTCCTAAGCCTGCACGAGACCTTTTGATGGAGCGTACTATTGTATGTATGGCTTCATCTTGTCCAAAAACTTTTGACTTTAAATTTTTCTCTAAAGATGAGATAACTTCGCTTTCATTTGCATTTATGTGCCTATTTGGAACATGTGCAATTTTTTCTAAAATATTTTCGATATCAACAATACTAACACTCTTTCTTTTTCGCTTCAATAAGTGAAAAGAAGCTCCAACTTCATCGATTAAATCAATAGCAGAATCTGGCAAAAATCTATCGTTTATGTATTTTTTAGCAAGCTCAACTGAGCTTTTTAAAACTGTATTTGGATATTTTACATTGTGATGTTTTTCATAACTATCTTTTAAACCTAAAAGAATTTTGTAACTATCTTCAATATTTGGCTCATCTATATCAATCTTTGCAAATCTCCTACTAAGAGCTCTATCTTTATCAAAAAAATTTCTAAATTCCTTATAAGTTGTAGCTCCGATGCATCTTAATTTTCCAGAAGACAAAGATGGTTTTAGCAAATTTGAAAGATCCATAGAACCTCCACTTGTAGCTCCTGCTCCTACAACTGTGTGAATTTCATCTATAAATAGTATGGCATTTTTGAAGACTTCCAGCTCTTTAAGTATCTCTTTAAGTCTTTTTTCAAAATCACCTCTGTATTTTGTGCCTGAAAGGAGTGAGCCCATATCTAAAGCAAATAAAGATGCATCTTGCAAGATTTCTGGCACATCATCACTCACTATCATTTGAGCCAATCCTTCGATAACTGCTGTCTTTCCAACTCCTGGCTCACCTACTAAAAGAGGGTTATTTTTCTTTCTTCTACAAAGAACTTGTATAACTCTTTCACACTCATCAATTCTACCAATCAACGGATCAAGCTCACCCTCTTTTGCTAAATTTACTAGATTTATACAGTATTTTTTAAGTGCACTATCTTCACTCTTTTTTTCTTTCTCTTCAGGAGTGTCAAAATTTGTGATAGCCTCAAGGATATCAAGTCTTGAAACTCCTTGTTTTTGCAACAACCAAGCACTATAAGAATGCTCTTCTTGAAATATAGAAACTAACAAATCAAAGATATTTGCCTCTGCTTTTCCAGCTGATTTTGAGTGAAGCATCATATTTTCTATCACCCTTAAAAGAGAAACACTTTGTACTGGTTCATATTCACTATTATTTAAAATTTGAGGTGAATGCTTTGCAAAATACTCTCTTAGGTCATCTGTAATTTCATCTATATTTGTATTGCATTTTTTAAGCACTTCTTTTATGGATCTGTTTTGAAGCATAGCAAAAAACAGATGTTCAATACTCAGGTATTCATATTTATGTTTTTTTACAAAATCTATAGCATCACTAAAAAGTGTGTTCAATTCTTGACTTACCATTTTTACTCCTCTTCCATAGTTGCACGAAGGGGAAACTGGTTTTCCTTAGCAAGAGTGTGCACTTGTGCTATCTTAGTTTCAGCAATTTCATAAGTGTAAACCCCGCATAATCCTGAACCAATTTCGTGAATATTATACATAATTGCCGTTGCTTTTTCACTACTTTGATGAAAAACTTCAATCAATACCATAATTACAAAATCCATACTTGTATAATCATCATTTAATAGCATAACTTTATAAAGTTTTGGCTCTTGCGTTTCCAATTCACTTTCATATTCGTTTTCAATTTCTACTCTAGGCATTATTAAAATCCTTTATAGCTCTTTGCGTTTGTCTTTGGGCATCTTTTTGCTTTAAGGCTTCTCTTTTATCATGCAATGCTTTTCCTTTAGCTAATGCTATTTGTAATTTTATCATATTTTTTGAGTTAAAATAGACACTAAGCCCTACTACACTCATGCCATCTCTTGCAACTTTTTTCTCTATTTTTTCTATCTGTTTTTTATGTAAAAGCAGTTTTCTATCACGTCTTTCATCTGGTGCATAATGTTGGTTTGCAGTATTTAAATGTGAAATATGCATATTAAACAAAAAAGCCTCTCCTTTTATAATCTTCACAAAAGAGTCTTTGATATTTGTTCTACCTGCTCGTATCGCTTTGACTTCACTACCTCTTAGTTCAATTCCTGCTTCAAATTTTTCTAATATTTCATAATCATGATATGCTTTTTTATTTCTAGCTATTGATTCTCCCATGTCCTACCTATTTATTTTGTTTTAAAGAAACTGCTTCCACTTCCACTGAAGAACCACTCTTTTTTTCTTTGTGATTCTAAACTTTTTTCTACTTCTAGAGCAACTCCTAGCAAATCATTTAACTCTATATCGCTATAAGTTGAAAGTAAATCTCTACTTTTCATCTTTTTCATATCATTTGCCAAAGCTACATTTATCTTATAATCTTGCCTAAAAGCTTGGTAAATTTTACCTGTATCACACTTTATATCAGGAGTAAAAATCTCAAAAGACAAAGCTTCCTCTTCAAATTCTTCCACTTTTTCTCCTATACCACTTACATTGGCACTTTTATATCCATATACAAAAAAAGGTACATCTGCACCGACACTTAAGCCAATTTTAGCTAACTCTTGTTTTGTCAATTTCAAATTTAACTTTTTATTGACCATATGCAAAAAAGTTGCCACATCACTGCTACCACCACCTAGTCCTGCAAAAGATGGTATTTTCTTATTTACATGCAAAGCATTTGAATTGAAAAATTTTTTTACCTCTTTTTCATATCCAACCCTACACAGTGCAAGATAGCCTTTATATATGGTGTTTTGTTCTAACTCACAGCCAAAATCACCATGTAACTCAAATTCTTCATCATTTTTTTTAGGCAAAAAGCTGAGCTCATCAAAAAGATTATACACTAAAACAAATCTGGAAATTATCTCGTGATACTCTCCTCTAATTCCGACAATTTTTAAGAAAATATTTACTTTTGCATTTGCTTTATATTTCATTTTTTAAGTTTTTTACTCAGTTCACTTAACCCTGCCAAATTCATCTCACCTGCAGCTTTAATATTTGCATCTTTTACTATTTCTCTTAACTCTTTCCTTAAAATCAACATCTCTTTTGGAGCATCAATTCCAAGCCTCACAACACCTTTTGATACTTCCATCACAGTGATAGTTATTTTGTCATCCAACAGTATAGATTCCCCTAGTTTTCTTGATAATACTAACACAATTTTACCTTATTTAACACATAATTTACCTCATCATCTTTTATCTCGATAAGAGCTAAATATTTTTCATCTACAAACTTGTAGATACCATTTTTTTTATTTTCAAACATTTGGACATCTAATTTTCTTCCAAGTTCTATATCACTCATATCGCCCAAATATATGTTTTCTTCAAAACTGAGGTAATCGAGTGGATTTAGAGCTCTTTCATCATCATAGAAAAAATCACCTTCATTGAGTCTTTCTAAAGAGCTAAGAGCTCCGTCAAATCCTAATTTTCTAGCAAATAAATAACCGATACTTCTTATGTACCCACCTTCGCTTATACTTATCTCAAAAGTTAAAAAAGGGTGAGAATAGTGCAAGATTTTAAAGTCATAAATGTTACTTTTTATCTTATTTAGCTCAAACTCTTCACCATCTCTTGCCAAATCATAAGCTCTTTTTCCGTTTA
>JAADIZ010000086.1 GCA_013151055.1 Campylobacterota bacterium | reverse complement strand
TACTTTGGTCTTTGACTATAGCTATTTGCTGAGCCTTTCTCATCTCTTTAATTCTAGAAGTTGGATTCATATTTCCATCACTCTCTTCTATAAGTTTATCAACTTGAGCATTTGAGTATTTGCCGTTGTTGTATCTTCCATAACCTTTCACATCATCTTTTGAGTGAACAACACCGTCTAGCATAGAGCTTCCATCACCATCACTGCTAGCCCACCCTATAAGGAAAAAGCTAGTATCTTGCTTGGCAGTTTTTGGAAAAAATGATGACTTCGGAGTAGCATTTACTTTGACTTTTATACCAATTTTTGCTAAAGACGAAGCAACTGCTTGGGCGATTTGAGCATCATTTATATATCTATTATTCGGAGCATCAAGTACAACTGAAAATCCATTTGGATATCCAGCTTCCGCCAATAATTTTTTAGCCTTTGCAGGATTATACTTAACTCTTTTGATAGTTGGATCATATCCGACAACAACATCAGGATGGAATTGAGCAGCAGGTGCGGCAAAACCCTTCATGATATACTTGATGATAGCATCTTCATTTATACCATAGTAAAGTGCTCTTCTGACTCTGACATCCAAAAATGGATTTTTACCAGTTGGGCTCTTAATATAAGGGGATTTCTTTCTGAATTGATCCATCTGTAAATAAATAAGTCTAAGACCGGGTTTTACAAAAGTATTGAGTTTAGAATCGTGTTTGATTCTATTTACATCTACAACTGGAACTCTATTGATAAGATCAACTTCACCACTAAGTATCGCGGCTGTTCTTGTTGCATTGTTTGATAAAACTCTAAAAATCAAATTATCAAATTTTGCTTTTCCTGCCCAATAATTTGGATTTGCCTTCATTTTTATCTGATCGCCTTTTCTCCAAAGTACAAACTCATATGGTCCTGTTCCTACTGGATGCAAGCCTATCCAGTCATCACTTTTTCCACTTACTGTCTCTTTATCAAGAATATCTACATAAGTTAGTTTTCTCAAAAATACTGGAAAAGCTTTTTTTGTAATAAATTTTACCGTATAATCGTCTATCTTTTGAACCTTATCTATCATAGAAACTTTACCTTTAAAGCCAGACTTATTCCAATTTTTGATTCTATTAAAGGTAAAAACAACATCATCCGCATTAAAAGTATTGCCGTTGTGAAATTTCACACCTTTTCTTAGCTTCATAATCCAAACTTTTGGCTCAGGATTAGTCCAAGACACAGCCAAATCGGGATGAATTTTGATATTTTCATCAAACCTTACCAGAGTATCAAATAAATTTGACAAGATTGAGTTTGTGGCTGTTTCATTGAAAGCTTGTGGATCCATAGTGTATGCTCCTGAAGCCAAACCTATTTTTAGTGTTCTTGCCATTCCTAGTGTACCAATCAATGCAACTGTCGCAATTGCAACTGTTATTTTTCTCATGTTTACTCCTTAAACTTTTTGTTTAACAATTTACTCATAAACAAAACAAATATTTTTATTCTATATATGAGAGACTCCTTGTATATAAACTCCTTTTTTGTATGGCTGTTGTTTCCTACTGCTCCAACACCATCTACTACAGGAATTCCTATAGCTGAGAGGAAATTTCCATCTGATCCTCCACCTGTTGCTATTTCTTCGCAATTGATTCCTAATTCTTTTGCTGTTTTCATATAAAGATTTGCCAATCTTTCACTCTCTTTTGTTTTTTCCAGTGGTGGTCTATTTACATACAAATCATACTTAATCTCAGCACCAACGCTAGTTTTTGAATTTAGTATATTTTTTATATCCTTAAATAATTGTTTTTGCTGAGTTGTGGTTGCAAATCTAACATCTACTACTATCTTCGTATATGCTGGGACTACATTTCTAGCAACTCCACCATTTATCTCATTGCAACCAACAATAATACCTTTTTCATAATCATTTAAAGCTTCTAGTTTTTGTATAATTTCACAAGCAGCTAAAATCGAATTTGTACCTTCCCATGGCTCTACTCCTGAATGTGCAGGTTTGCCTATAATTTCTATGTTTAAACCGGCTATCCCTTTTCTTTGGGTAACAATTTCTCCGTTTGGGCGACCAGGCTCAAATATAAAAGCCCCGAGTGCTCCTTTAAACTGATTTTCTATAATTTCTTGCGAATCAATTGAGCCTAATTCTTCATCTGAATTAAAAAAAACCTTGAAAGGCAGATCTCTATTTGGATAAAGTTTTTTTAGTATATAAAACGAATAAAGAGAAACGATAAGCCCTGATTTCATGTCATTTGTTCCTGGACCTTTTAGTAAATCTCCAGCTTCTTCCATCGTTTGAAAATCACTTAATAAAGAGTGAACCGTATCAAAATGCCCAATAAAAGCAAAATAATCTTTTTCTTTATCTTGTCCATACATCAAATGAGGTCTTGTTTTTTTACTCGAATAAACACGCTTCAGCGGAATGTCTAGTTTTTCTCCAATTTCAACTAGTTTACTTGATACTTTTTCAATTCCATCCATATTTGATGAAAAACTATTTATATTTACTATGCTTCTAAAATCGTCATAGATTTGTGGTTTCAACTTTTTGAATATGTCATCTATATGGTTTTTCAATTATCAACCTTTTATGTAAATAAAAATAATTATGACTTAAATATTGTAAATAAAAACTTAAATTCTTTGTAAAAGAAATGATATAGTAATTTTATGGGAACTTATGTTTCTTTTTTACGCTATAATTTTATAAAAAATGGAGAAACCTCATGTCTAAACAAATCAACAAAGTTGCAATTACAGGTGGAACACATGGCAATGAATTGACTGGAGTTTATCTCATAAATAAGTATAAAAAAAATCCTGATTTAGTCAAAAGAGATAGTTTTCAAACTATATTTATGCATACAAATGTTGGGGCTATGCAAAAATGCACTAGATATGTTGATAAGGATTTGAATAGAACTTTTATAAAAAAAGATTTAGCAAATCCAGAGAAATACTGCTATGAAGATGTATTAGCAAAAAATATAAATGAAAAACTAGGACCAAAAGGAGCTGAAAAAACAGCTGTTGATTTTATCGTTGACTTACACTCTACTACTTCAGATATGGGACTGTCCATAGTGATAGACAACGACAGCGAACTGACATGGCAAATTGCATCTTATCTAAAAGAAAAAGAGCCAAATCTTCATATTTTTAGATGGAAAGGAGATACAAAAGAGGTCTCTTTTGTAAACTCTATAACAAAAGATGGTTTTGCTATAGAAGTAGGACCGATTCCACAGGGAGTCCTGCGAGCTGATCTATTTTTTGAAACGGAAAAATTAGTAGGGCATATACTTGATTATTTTGAGAAACTAAATACAAATCAACTAAACAAAACTTATAAAACTCTTGAAATTTACGACCATGTAAAACTGCTTGATTTCCCAAGAGGAGAAGATGGGGAGATATGTGCGACAGTTCATCCAAACTTGCAAGATAATGGATACTACAAACTTAGCAAAGGTGACCCACTTTTTATCACACTAGAGGGTGAGGTTATCAATTATGATGAAAATGATGAAATGTATGCTCTTTTTATAAATGAAGCCGCATACTATGAAAAGGGTTTTGCTATGTGTTTAACAGAAAAAAAGAGCATTAGCCTTTAGAAAAGGAGGGTTATACTTCCCTCCTAAGAATTTATTTGTCTTGGTGTATATCCATTTGTGGGTATGGAATCGAAATATTTTTCTCATCGAAAGTAAGTTTTACCTTCTCTATTGTATCAAAATGCACTCCCCAATAATCTCCACTTTTTACCCAAGCTTTAACTACAAAATTTACGCTACTATTTGCCAATTCACTAACTGCAACAAAAGCAGGAGGGTCACTCAAAACTCTCTCATCTGCATTGATAATTTCTTCTAGGGTGCTTTTGGCAAGTTTAAGATCATCATCATATCCTATGCCAAAAACAAAATCAACTCTTCTTGTTTCTTTGGCTGAAAAATTAGTGATATTACCGCCTATTATAGATGAATTTGGTATAATTATCTGCTTATTGTCGCCCGTTTTGAGAAGTGTACTAAAAAGATTTATCTCTTCTACCACTCCACTTTCTCCTGCACCATTTATAAAATCGCCTACATTAAATGGTCTAAAAAACACTAGCAAAACTCCAGCTCCAAGATTTGACATCGTGCCTTGAAAAGCCAAACCGACTGCCAAACCAGCAGCTCCGAGTACTGCTATAAAAGAGTTTGTATTTACCCCTAGCTTACTGAGAGCTGCTAGAATGATAAATACCATCAAACCGCCATATATCACATTGCCAGCAAACTTTGTTATAGTTTCATCTAGTTTTGCTTTTTGCATCGTCTTTTTTGAAAAATTTGTCACAAACCTTGCAATTATACGACCTATATAAAAGATAAGTACTGCGGCTATTAGCTTTAGTCCATAAACACTCGCAAATGTGATTAAAGTATCAACGTTAAAATTCATAATACTTCTTTATTTCATAAACTTTGCATCAACTCTTCTGTTTTGAGCCCTGCCTTCTTTGGTTTTATTTGTTGCTATTGGATTAGTCTCTCCAAAACCTTTTTTTGTAATTCTTCCTGGATAAACCCCTAATTTTTCTAAAACATCTGCCACTGCATTAGCCCTCAATATAGACAATTTTTGATTGTATTTTTTCGAACCAACGGAGTCGGTATTGCCTTCTAAAATAACAGTATAATTATCATTTATAGACATAAAATTGGCAACTTTTTTTATTTCTATCATATATTTATTGGAAATATCAACTTTATTTGTAGCAAATGTTACATGCAAGTGAATAACTTTCACGCAACCATCGCTGTTCACTACATTGCCTACTGGAGTATTTGGACATAAGTCTTCATTATTATTTACACCATCATGATCATCATCGCCTATAACTATAGGTTTTGGAGTTGGGGCTATTTTTTTTACCACTGGCATTGGTTTTGGAGCTGGGGCAGGAACTAGAACTAGAACTGGGGCTGGGGCTGGAGTAGGCTCTACTTTTGCCATAGGTTCTGCTTTTTTTCCAAATGGAATTACAAAACCTACTGTATAAAAAAGATTGTTATCTCCGTGATCAAATTTGATAGCATGCCTTACTTCTGCTCTTAGAGAAAAGTTATTAGTTACCTTGTATTTTAATCCCAAACCGTAATTAAAAAATCCGCTATCATTATTGCTAAACTTTTCATTTTTGATGCTCTCATATCCTACGCCTATCAATGAATACAAGGATAAATTATCTCTTAGCGGATAAGATTTTATAGCATTTATAAAATATCTATTTATATCCGTATTTGCATTTGAATTATCATAGTCAACGCTATTACTTCGCTCAAATCCTAACTCTATTTGGTCAAAAATAGTGTTTATATTTATACCAAATCTTAAACCATAGCTTAACTGATTACTCAAATCAAGATTACCCTCAGGAATAACTCCACCGATAGTTGGTGTGATTTCATACTTATAGTTACTAGCAAATAACAAACTTGTAAATAATACAAATGACATAAGAATTTTTTTCATCATCTCTCCTTTTGAATTTTTGTATTATTATATCATTATTTTACTTCTTGTATGCTATTTAGTGCATAAATATGTGATTTGAAAAGCTCAAAATCATCAATTATTTTTTGTCCATCTTCATGCCACTTTTGAAATTCTTGAGGGATAGTTTTAAGGTATTCACTTATTAAATTTTCTCTCAAATTTTCATCTATTTTTTTTGCCTTTGAGATAATTTTTAAATGATTTAATACCGTAGCATCTCTTACTTCTCTTTTATTTGCTATCTCTTTTATATTCAAGTTTTCTAAAATCAACTCTAAAGTTTTTTGCACGGTTTGGCTCAGAGTATCTTGTTTTAGTGTTTTTAATTTTTCCAAAAATATTTTGCCATACTTTTCAAATTTAACTTCACCAACACCATTAATCTTCAAAAAACTCTCTTCGTCATTTGGTAGTTTTGTGGCCATCTCTTTCAGAGTTGCATCTGAAAAAATCACATAAGCAGGAACGCCACCCTCTTTTGCTAATTCAGTCCTGAGGCTTCTTAACGCTTCAAAATTATCATCATTTTTAAGTTCATCAACTTCCAAAGACACTTCTTGTGTTTTTTCAAATATCTCTTCACTTCCAAACAACTCATCTTTTCCTTTTAAGAGCTTATTTCCAAAATTTGTGATTAATAACTCTCTATAATCGCCTCTTTTTATAGCTTTTTTTTCAAAAAGTTTATCGATTATAAGCTCCCAACTAGCTTTTGAAATCTCTTTACCGATGCCATAAACACTAAGCTTATCATGAGCATTATCTAATATCTTTTTGTTTTTACTGCCTCGCAAAATATCTATGATATAGTTTGCACCAAAACTCTGATTTGTGCGATAAATTGCCGAAAGTAACATCCTAGCTTCTTTTGTTATATTGACCTCTTCTACCTCACCTCTCTTACAATTATCACAACAATCTATACACTCGTTTATCTCTTCTTCAAAGTAGCCTACTAGTGTTTGATGCCGACATGCAGAGCTATTTGCATAGTTATACATCTCTTCTATTTTATTTTTGGCGTGATTTCTGTATATATCATTTTCTATGGAGTTGAGCAATTCACTTTTTCTCATTACATCGCTCATGGAATACAGAAGCAAACACTCACTTTTCAAACCATCTCTTCCAGCTCTTCCTATCTCTTGATAATACCCTTCCATACTCTTTGGCAAATCCATATGCACCACAAACCTGACATTGCTTTTATCAATTCCCATGCCAAATGCTATGGTTGCCACTATAATCTTTGTTTCATCTTTTATAAAACTCTCTTGTGCTCCTTTTCTTTTTAGCGAACTTAATCCTGCATGATAAGCAAGGGCTTTAAAATTTTTCGATTGTAAAAAACGAGCTACTTCTTCACTCTCTTTTCTTGTAAATGTATAGACGATTCCACTTTCATTTTTATAATTTTTCAAAAATTTTATCATCTTATCTCTACCGTTTCCTGCTCTTTTTTGTATATTTAGTATAAGGTTTTTTCTGAAAAAACTTCCTTTAAGAACAACAGGATTGTTAAGTTTTAGAGATTTTACTATATCTTTTGCTACTTTATCAGTCGCAGTTGCCGTAAAAGCAGCTATCGGAATGTGAGGAAATTCCTCTTTCAAAAAGTGAAGTTTTCGATAATCAGGTCTAAATTCATGTCCCCATTCACTAACGCAATGAGCCTCATCAATCACAACAAAACTAACATCAATTTGGCTCATTAAGTTTTTAAAACTCTCCATTACAGCTCGTTCAGGCGAAACATAAAGAAGAGAGATTTCACGATTGTGAATTTTCCTATAAACCTCACGTACCTCATCGCCACTTAATTCACTCGTGAGTTTTTCAGCTTTTATATTATTTAATCCTAGATTTATAACCTGGTCATTTATAAGAGCGATAAGCGGGGATATGACTATCGTTATCTTGTCTTTAAAATACAAAGCTGGAAGCTGATAACAAAGCGACTTCCCGCCGCCTGTTGGCAAAATAGTCAGAGAATCTTTGCCTTCTATGATAGAGGTTATACTCTCTTTTTGAAGTGGTCTAAAGCTGTTGAAGCCAAAGTTTCTTTCTAAAATTGTTTTAATAATTCTTCCTTTTTAGGATCTTTGTAGCATTATAACATATACATATCTGATAGTTTAGTTTATGAGTTATACTTACTGACCTTACGCACTATAATGAGCAAAGCCCATTATAGTGCGTAAGGTCAGTTACTAAATATCCTGAAAAATTCTCTGCACCTTTAAGAATTCATCTAGGTTATTAAAAAAAATATCTACAAGTTTTGGTTCAAAATGTTTGCCTCTCTCTTCTTTGAAAAGCTTAAATATCTTGTTATTATCCCACGCTTTTTTATAAACTCTATCACTTCCTAGTGCATCAAAAACATCTGCTAAAGCTGTTATTCTTCCATAAATGTGGATTTTGTCGCCAATTAATCCTCTTGGATAACCACTACCATCCCACTTTTCGTGATGTTCATAAGCAACTATTGAGGCTGTCTCAAGAAGAGGTCTTTGTGATTTATTTAACATCTCATATCCTAAAAAAGCATGAGTGTCCATGATCTTTCTCTCCTCTTCATTAAATCTGCCGGGCTTATTTAAAATGGAATCAGAAATTGCAACTTTTCCTATATCATGCATGGGACTTGCTTGCTTTAGCATCTCAGTCTCGTCTTTTTCAAGACCGTAGTGAAGTGCCAATATTTTACTATATTCTGCCACTCTTTTTACATGATTTCCCGTCTCTTTACTTCTGTATTCAGCTATAGTACCCATAGTAAAAATTATCTCTCTTTGGGTTGATTCAATCTCTTTATTTAAATCTATAATCTGCTCTAAACCGTCTTTCACTTTCTTCTCTATCTCACCAACTGACAAACCAATATTTTTTGAAACTTTTAAACCAAGAAGTATGATAAATATAACTATAAAAATTGTTAAACCAACTAAGACTATAAATAGTCTACTTCTAACTTTAGTGCTAATGCTCTGTGTCATTTGTGATATATTGGTAGCTGACTGTTTGCTATCTTGCAAAATAATACTTATCTCTTTTTGCAAAACTTTTTTACTAGCTTGTATTTTTTTCAACTCTATAGCTTTCTCGCCAATCTTTACCACAGTTATTCTATAGTTTTCCAAATTACCTACAAGAAGCTTATTTTTTAAGTTTTTCTTAGTATTATCTATAGAATTTAACCATTGGCTCAATGTTTTATCTGTTTTGTGTTGATATAAGGTCTCTTTACTATAATACTGAGCTAATCCAAAATAGTGGATACTTTGAAAATTCTTTTGCAAAAGCACCTTTTGGTATAAAGCTAAGCGCTCGTGTTTTTCTTTTGGATATAAAAGATCGAACTCTTTTTTAAATTTTATAAATTTCTCTTGCAATACATACATTTTATAAAATGGGATTTCAATTTTATACTCGCTAACAAAAAGATTTTTTAAATTTTCGATAATTTCTTGCTTCTCCTTTTTATCTTTAAATATCCTACTTAAAAAAGTCATATTTTCATTTAGAGGTATATTGCTTTTTATCTTTTCAAATGAATGTTCATATTGATTAAACTTATACTTCAATAAATCTATTTTTTTAAGAGTATCACTACTATCCACATCTTGTATCGCTTGATTCATTCTTTCTTGTAGCAAAATTATCTGAGCAATTTGGTTATTTAAAATAGAGTTTTTTCTAATTAAATATGTAACAGAAATACTTATAAAACTCATAAGAAATACAAGAGAGGCGACTATAAAAAAACTGATTTTTATTTTATTTTTTATATTCAACTCTTATCCTAAAAAATTATTTTAATCTATCTTTTTTATTTGTATCATATTTGATAGCTACCACTCTATTTCTTCCGCTATTTTTTGCCTCATACAATGCAATGTCTGCTCGCTTAAACATATCTACAAATTCATCTTTTTGGTTAAACTCTGTAACACCAAAACTACAAGTGATTTGACCTGCATCAGGAAATCCGTATGATTGTATTAAGATTCTAATTTTATTTGAGATATTTTGTGCTTGACTTATATCTATTTGGGGAGAAATTATCAAAAACTCTTCACCTCCCCATCGTCCAAGTATGTCTGTATTTCTTAGGCTTTCTTTTAAAAGTTGTGAAATTTGTATCAAAATATCGTCCCCAACTTTATGCCCATATGTATCATTTATCTTCTTGAAAAAATCAATATCAATTATAATAAGAGAAAATTTACCTTTATATCTTTTTGCTCTATCAAACTCTTTTTTAAAACAATTGTCCAAATTTAATCTATTTGAAATTTTAGTGAGTGCATCGGTAATAGATAATTTTTCTAAGTGTTTTTTATCTGTTATATCTTGTCGCACAGCACTATATCCTTTTAAATTGTCGTATTCGTCATATTCTGGGTTTATTGTAACATCTGCCCAATAAAAAGAGCCGTCTTTATTCAAATTTTTAACTTCGCCATGCCAGCTTTTTCCACTTTGGATTGTACTCCACATATCTACAAATGCCTCTTTTGGCATATCTTTATGCCTAAATATATTGTGACCTTTTCCAATTAATTCTGCTTTAGTATATCCTGTCAAATTACATAAAGCTTGACTTACGCTTGTGATTACTCCCTCTTTATCAGAAGTTGATACCAAAACATTATTATCAATCATACTTAAATATTTTTCAATTTCCTTAGTATGTTTTGTTTTAGTATAAGATCTAAAAAGCATTAGTATTATTATCGCTAAAAAGATGGCTATCATTTGCCAAAAAAGTTTATAATCAAAACTTTTTTCATATTTTATAGCTAAATATTTGTTTAATATATTTTGTTTTGTTTGTAGAGATAACTCGGAAATGATATGATTAAAAATATTTAAAAGGATTTTATCATCACTTCTAACAGCTACTCCTAATTCTAATTTTTGATCAATTTTACCTGAAATTTTAAGCTCGCCTATAAACTTTCTTTGAACCATATAGCCAATAGTAGCTATGTTTTCTATGAAGCCAAAAAGTTCTCCCCTTTCAACTCTTTTAAGTCCTTTTTTTACATTGTCGGTTTGCACTATACCTAAATTTGGATATTTTCTATGAAGAATTTCGTAAGTTGCATATCCTCTTACTATCCCAATTTTCTTGCCTTTTAACTGTCCTAAATTATCTATAAAAGTTACATTTCGTTTTGTTACTAGAACCAAAGAACTTTCAAAATAAGGAGCAGTAAAGTTGATGTATTTTAATCTATCAGGTGTTTTCATGGCAAGCGACAAAATATCACATTTTCTTTTCTTCACAAAATCTAGTGATTGGCTCCAACTAGTAGTTTTGACTATTTTTATTGGGATATTTATACTTTTTTGAAAAATTTTGAAAAAATCAGCAGCAATTCCTATGTGTTTTCCATTTTCCATTTTTTCAAATGGCATTATATCTGGATCAACACACATTTTTATCTGTTTTTTCTCTTTTAAGTATTGTTTTTGTGCATTTGTTAAGTTTGTTATATTTAAATTATTTGTGGTATTTAGCGAAGATGCGCTTAGTATATAAGTAAAAAATAGTATGAAAAATACAGCTAAATTAATCTTCATAAAAATTCCTATAATTTTTAAAAATTATAGCATAAATATCATCTATAGCTGAGACTATACTTTATCCTTATATTTTTCTCAAGTCGTTGAATACGAAGTTTTTCTTTGCCCATGTAATAAAGTCTGTATCCTATCAAAATTAAAGCTATCAATATATAAAAATACTCTGTTTTGCTTAAAACTTTTTGTGCCATTGAAGCGTGAATAGTAACCATTATCAAAGCTAGATAGACAAATTTATGCCAACTATTAAGCTTTTTGAAGAGTTTTTTCGCCGAAGTTATGCTCATTAAAAACAGTATAAAAAAAGATGCCATTCCTAGATATATAAAAGGTTTATCTAGCGTTTGCTTCAGCACGAAAGCTGTGCTTAACTCTGCATCTAAAACAAAAAAATTCAAAAAATGTAAAAAACCATAAAAAAATGTGAACAGCCCAACAAATCTTCTATACTTCATAAGATTTTTTATCTTTTTTAGTGGTGATATGCAAAGTGTCATTATTAATAAAATTATAGTTGTTGTGCCTGTGTGAATATAGATGTATTTTATCGGGTCAATCGCACTTTGCAAACCATACACCATATAAAATAGCGGTGACAAAAAAACTAAAGTCAGGATTATCTTTTTCATCATATAAGTTTTCTTAAATCCATGTCTTTGTACATGCTTGCCACCTCTTTTCCATAGCCATTGAACATCAAGGTTTTTTGTTTAAAAAAGCTCCCTAATTTTCGCTCCCTTGCTTGTGACCATCTTGGATGGTCAACATTAGGATTTACATTTGCATAAAAACCATACTCTTTTGGATTTATAGCATTCCAAGTATTTATAGGCTGTTCTTGCACAAACTCTATACTAACTATTGATTTTATACTTTTAAATCCATATTTCCAAGGCACTATAAGTCTTATAGGGGCTCCATTTTGTTTGGCTAGAGTTTTACCGTACATTCCAACACTCAAAATGCTCAAATCATTCATAGCTTCATCCATTCGTAGCCCTTCCACATAAGGATATGGTATATTTCCAAACATTCCTTTCCCTTGGTCAGGAAATTGCTTTGGATCAAGTAAAGTTGTAAATTTTAAATACTTTGCCTTAGAATTTGGTTTGGCTAATTTAATGATATGCGAAAGAGGAAATCCAATCCAAGGCACTACCATAGCCCATGCTTCGACACAGCGAAATCTATAAATCCTCTCTTGAAGTGGATACGAACTAAGTATCTCTTCCATACTAATCTTAAATGGTTTATCCACTTCACCTTTTATCTCAATATCCCATGGAGAGGTTTTTAGTGTATGAGCCAATTTTGCGGGCTCACTCTTTTTTAGTGAAAATTCATAAAAATTGTTGTAACTGCTTG
>JAADIZ010000006.1 GCA_013151055.1 Campylobacterota bacterium | reverse complement strand
AGAAATGCCAAAGATATATTTGAGAGCTGTTTTTTATGCACAAATTGTGTCGATGTCTGTCCAAATGATTTGCCAGTTGATATGCTCATAGAGCAAGTAAGAGATGATATAAGACAAAAATACGGTTTGGCTTGGTATAAAAAACTCTTCTTTTGGCTTTTAAGATACCGAAAAGTGATGGATTTACTCGCAAAACTAGGATATGTATTTCAAACATGTGGATTTAAGATACACGAGAAGCAAAGCTCTATGGAGCCTAGATTTTCTATGCCGATTATAAAAAAAGATAGACTTCTCCCAAGTGCCAAAGCTAAAAGTTTTCTCAACTCTCATCCTGATGTCATAAAAAATGGCGGAAAAGGAAAAATTGGAATCTTCATAGGTTGTCTAGCAAACTATACATATACAGACACGGGAAAGGCTCTTTTGCAGATACTTGAGGTTTTAGGTATTGATGCTTATCTTATAAAACAGCAGTTGTGTTGTGGGGCACCAGCTTATTTTACAGGCGATTTTGATACTGTGGATTATCTAGCAAAGCATAATATCGAGTATATGGAAACTTTTATAGATGAACTAGATGCCATTATCATACCAGAGGCAACTTGTAGTGCCATGATAAAGGTTGATTATGCACATTTTTTTCACGATAAATTAGAATGGAAACAAAGAGCCCAAAAACTTGCACCAAAGATATATATGGCTACAGAGTATCTGGAAAAGTGTACAAACCTAAAAGAGATTTTAGCAAGTAAAAAGCACAAAATGAGTGAACTTGTCACCTATCATGACCCCTGCCATGCAAGAAAACAAGAAAAATGCAAGGAATTTACAAAGAACCAAGAGAGCTTTTAGCTCAAAATTATGAGATAAAAGAGATGAGTGATTCGAACCGATGTTGCGGTTTTGGCGGGGTCACTATGCAGAGTGAAAGGTATCATCTAGCAAAGGCTGCTGGTATGCCAAAGGCTGCCATGATAAAACAGAGCAAAGCCGATATAGTAAGTGCTGAATGTAGTGCTTGTAGAATGCAAATAACAAATTCACTTTTTCAAGATATGTAGATGTAGTCTTTAAAAATCCGCTTGAGTTGATAGCTAAGGCTTTGAAGGATTGAAAAAGTTTAGCATAAATTTTGCTTGCCCTTGCGGTAGCAGGAGGAAGTATAAAAAGTGCTGTATGATTTTCCATAAAGGGGCAAATCCCAAAGATGCTTTGACTCTCATGAAGAGTAGATACTCGGCTTTTGCGATAGGCAATATAGATTATATCATCAAAACTTCTACTTTCCAAAAAGATTTTGATGATTTAAAAGCATATAGTGACTCTTGCGAGTTCAAAAAATTGGAAATCCTAGAGTTTAAAGATGGAGAAAATGAGGCATTTGTAACCTTTAAAGCCACCATCTTTTGCAATCACTCAGATAACAACTTTATAGAAAAAAGCAAGTTTGTAAAAATTGATAACAGATGGCTTTATCAAGAAGCATTGTCATAAAAAAATAAAGAAAAAAGTAGCCTGTTATCTTTTTTTAACATGATTTATGATGAAGTTTAATTTTTTGGTATAATGTAGTATGTATAAAGTTGAATTTGTAGAATTAGACAATAAAATACCATTTAAAAAGTTTATTTATAGTTTGGATAAAAGGGAAGTGGCAAAGATATTTGCTTCTATTGATAAATTTGTTGATTTAAAGAACAATAATTTACCAATAAAAGAGAACTTATCTAAAAAACTGGAAGATGGTATATTTGAAATAAGAGTTAGTTTACCAAATAAAATTGTTAGAAATTTATACTATTATGTAAGTGATGAAAAGATTATTATCACTCATGGTTTTATAAAGAAGAGTCAAAAAACTCCTAGTAAAGAGATTGATAAAGCTAAAGGGTTGAGAAAACAATATAATGAAAGGATGTCATATGAGTAATTATGAAAAATTAAAGAATGAGTTTATGCAAGATGATGAGTTTGTTATTATATATGAAGATGCAAAAAATCAAATTGATTTGGAATATGAAGTACAATATATAAAAGAGAAGATTACAAATAATGATAAATCATTCAATGTGCTAAATGCTCTTGATTCTCTTCAAAAACATATTATAGATTTTACACATCAAAGAAAATTGGCTTAAATTATTAGAATTATAAATTATCAACAGGAGGTTATTATGCAAGAAAAAAGTTTAAAGTTTTGCCCTGACCCCTCTATCATGCATATAAATACCTTTATTTGCTTAAGGAGCATAATATCCTTTTAATAATATTTAAAACAATTAACAGACATATGTATCCATTAATACAAATACTACAAATATAAAAGACCTTTTATTTTAAGAATAATAGCAAAATATATCTATGCTTGCAAGATTATTACAAAAATCACAAATTAAAAGGACATTTAAAGTATAAATTTACTTTGTGATATCCCAGCTATTTGTGCTATAATATTCCTTGAATAAATAGATGCGACGTATCCGCTTCGCGGACACATCGCATCGGTCGCGCTGAGCACACTTCGTGTGCCACCTGTCCTTTGCTGGTCTTCGCTTCGCTACGCCCATCAAATGCCAGGAGTCACACATTAAGTTTATTTCCAGAAAACCCTGCGAGATTTTCTGAAACTAAACTGAATGGTGCTCAGCGCGACCGTTAACTATCAAAGAACTTGGAAAGAAATCAATTGAAACTTAGAACCAAAGATGAACTTATTGATTATGCCAATTATGGAAACAATGTAAAGTATATATTTTTTTGGGGACACAAAAAAGTAACATCGAGCATTACAAAAAGTTGTTTTAGTCAATGGTATGAAATAGAGTTTAAAAAAGATGAACTTAGATTTATAAGTGCTGAGCACTATATGATGTATGAAAAAGCAAACTTATTTGGTGATAAATTAAGCTGTGAAAAAATACTTAGTGCTAACAGTCCAGGAGAGGCAAAGGATTTAGGTCGAAAAGTAATAGGTTTCAATGAAGAAGTTTGGCTCAAACTGATCTGGCTACATGATCTGGCTACACTTATTAGGACACAGAAATGGTAGAATTTCTAAATAATAATAAGAGGAAACAAAGATGGCAGGTAGAGGTCAAAAATA
>JAADIZ010000184.1 GCA_013151055.1 Campylobacterota bacterium | reverse complement strand
TAAATAAAGCCAAAAATAACCGATATGATAGTATAATTTAAAAATTAAAATTTTAGGAGCACCAAATGAGAAGAAGTGGTTTTACAATGGTAGAGTTGATTTTTGTTATAGTCATAATAGGAATACTAGCAGCAACAGCACTACCAAAGTTTGCAGGAGTAAGAGATAAAGCGAAGATAAATAGCGAAATTTCGGCTATGAATAGCATGGATGGTGCAATTACTGCGGCAATAGAGTTTAGAAGAGATGATTACGGTGATGACAATGTTGATTGGTATAAATTAGGAAATGACTCTAATGCTACCTCTGCTGCTAGCATCAAAACAGCTCTCCAAACAGCAAATAAAAATAAATCTGTTTTGCGTGGTATTGCAAAAAAGACTGAAAAATTAAAAATTACAGGCGTCTCACCACAAACAGCGAGTGGACAGCATAATGATGCAAACGGGATACTATATTACTCTCCTGTTATCATAAAAGGTCCAGCTTCAGACTCAACTTCAGGTGTATCTATACCGACTGATCATGCTGGAAATGATATAGAAGGACAGCCAGACAAAAATGATTTTTGGGTATTTAATCCTTCAAATTACGATATGTATATTGATGGTAATGCAAATGTAAATCATACAACTATAGAATCACACTCTATAGGTCTAGTTGATGTAAATGGGACAGCACAAATTACAAATGCTAACATCAGATATTCGAATAACGGTGTAATGGCTACTGCAAAAAGTGGATACTTTGAAGATGTTCCTCAGTAGAACTAAAGTATGAGAAAAACAGCTTTTACAATGGTAGAACTTATCTTTGTAATTGTTATCATTGGGATACTCGCTTCCATCGCGGTTCCTAAACTCTCTTCCATTAAAGATGGTGCAAAAAAATCTGCTGAGATAGCAACCGTCTCAGCAGTTGCTACTGCACTTGATAGCGCAAATGGAGAATGGAGCATAAACGAGGGTAGCTTTACTTGGGGTGATCACCAAAGCTCGTCTTTTCTGAACTCTCTTGGATATCCAAATGATTTATCAAAAAACGGTGAAGTTTTTGGAGCAGTTATAAAAGGAAAGAATTCAAAATTTATAAAGCAATCCACTATAAACGCAAGTGATTACAATATATCTATATTTACAGGACCTGCAAGTGACCCAAAAAATGGCGTAAAATTTGATAAAAGTGCCCCAAATAGTGATATAGTAAATAAGCCTGATAAAAATGATTTTTGGATATATGCATATTACACAAATCCAAATAAAATTTGCACTTATAATGGCAAAAATATCTCTGCTGGGGATTTTCTATTAGCTGATACAAACGGCACAACAAATACCGACTACAACAACATCACTCTAACTTGCAACTAAATATTTGTTATTTTTCTTATAATCCAAAATACAATACCTAGTACAATAGCACTTGAAATTGCAATAAAAATACTTCCTGCTTGCATATCCATCTTAGCCACCCACCGCTTCTGCGATAGACCACATCGGTAAAAATATACCAAGAGCTAAAAGAAGAACAAAACCTGCAATTGCGGCTATCAAAAGAGGCTCTATCATTGTCGAAACATTATCTACCAAGTAAGCATATTTTTTTCTAAATATTTCAGAAATTTTATTTAACATTTTGCTAAGTGAGCCACTACTCTCACCTGCACTTATCATTTGGATAATCATAGTTTCAAATTGCTCAGTCTCTTCAAATCCATCTTTTAAACTTCTTCCCTCTTCAATTGCATCTATTATATTACTTAATCTTTGCCTTAAGTATGAATTCTCAACTATGCCAATTGCTGTTTTAAGTGAGTCAATTATTGGTATTCCTGAGGATGAAAGTTTGTCAAAAACATATACAAATCTGCCAACCATAGAGAGATATATAACTTTCCCTACTATATATACTTTTAGCATGTATTTATCAAAGTAAAGTTTAAACTTTTCATTTTTTTTGTATAGTGAAGATAGTATCATACTAATGGAAATAGCTCCAACTAAAACAAATAACCCATAATCAACTATAGCATGCTCAATCCATAAAAGCAAAATTGTAGGAAATGGAAGTTTTGCATTATACTCTTCAAACATTGATTGAAATTGTGGAACAACTAAAGTAATGACAAAAGAAAAAGCTATAATCATGACAAATATAACTATTGTTGGATATCTTGTTGCTTTTTTTAATTTCATTCTATTGTCATAAACTTCTTGTAGTATGTCAGCTAATTTTTCAATTGATTCATCAAGCGTTCCTGTTTTTTCTCCTAAATCAAGCATTGCGATAGAGATGGCACCAATTTCATCTGCAAAATTTTCAAAGGCACTTGAAAGATTTATACCACCTTCAACTTCTTGCAGGACAATTGTAAAAATCTCTCTCATTCTTTTGTGATTTGTTGTTTTTATAGCATCTTCTAAGCACATAGTTATCGGAAGTCCAGCATTTAGCATGGTCGAAATTTGTCTTAAAGATGCGATATAAGGCTCTAGTGGCAATTTTTTTGCTCTTAGTTTGATTTTTATCTTATCTTTGAGTCTATCAATTTTAAAAGACAGTGGCTCTGATATTTCGTTTATATTTTGAAAAACGCCCATAGATTTGGACTTAAATCCCTGTATTGCCTCTAATTTATTTGAGTACGACAGTATAATTTTATCTTTTTTACCAGTTGATATATAATCTATCTCAAAATATTTCATCAAGCTATCACCTTGCAACTCTTAGCACTTCTTCTACCGTGGTAATGCCTCGTATTGCTTTATTTACACCATCTATTAGCATAGGTTCAAATCCATCTTTTTCTTCTGCTTTTTTTGCTATTTCATATTTATTCATGTTGATTGAAATTAAGTGTGAAATTGTTTCGCTAATTTTAAGCACTTCACTTATCATGGTTCTGCCATTGTATCCACTATATCCACATCTGATACAACCTTCTCCTTTATAAAATTTGTAATCTTGCGGTAAATATTTTTTTATTCTCTCAAGCATTTTTTTTGGAGGACTATGCTCTTTCTTACAGTGTGGACATATTTTCCTAACTAGTCTTTGAGCCATGATGCCAACAAGTGAATCTGCTATAAGATAAGACTCTAATCCCATTTGAATCATCCTGGTTATCGCACTTGGTGCATCATTTGTATGTAAAGTTGTAAATACCAAATGACCAGTCAATGATGCTTGAACTGCAATATTTAGTGTTTCACTATCTCTTACTTCACCGACCATTATAATGTCTGGGTCTTGCCTTAAAATTGAGCGAAGTGCTTCAGAAAAGGAGTAGTCTATCTTTTCGTTTATCTGAATTTGCTGAGCAAGAGGGAGTTGATACTCTATCGGATCCTCTATAGTTATCATTTTATTTTCTATACTTTTTATCTCATTTAGTGCCGCATATAAAGTAGTAGTTTTTCCACTTCCTGTTGGACCAGTGACAAAAATAATACCATATGGAGATTTTAATATTTCTTCAAAAGTTTTGATATTATTTTCTCCCATACCTAAATCTCTTAGTTTTAAAAGTATCTTTTGCTGGTCTAGTATCCTCATCACTAGAGATTCTCCAAACATTGTAGGGGCTGTTGAAAGTCTAAAATCATACTTGTGTTCATTTATCACCATAGAAAATCTACCATCTTGAGATTTTCTTTTTTCGCTAATGTCAATATTGCCTAAAATTTTTATACGAGATGAAAGGGCACTATATATCTCTTTATCAAACACAAAATTCTCTCTTAATATACCATCAATTCTACTTCTAATAGAAACATTAAAACCTGAAGGCTCAATATGTATATCACTTGCATTATTTTTAATCGCACTTTTCACTATTTGTTCTATCAATTGCATAACTGAGCTTTGTTCGCTCTCAACTTTGTAAGTATTTGAAGATATCTCTTTTTTAATATTGTCAACTAAAAATTTTGTAGTAGAAATTATTTCAAATCTTTCAAATATATGATTCACATCATCTTTCAAAGAAATAAATAATTTTATAGGTTTAGTAGCTATACTTCGCTCCAAAAGTTCTAGTGCTTCATAATCAAGTGGGTCAACAACTGCAACATGAACAAAATCCTCATCTTCTAGAAAAGGAATCGCAAGAGAGCTTTTAAGCAGTTTCAGTGAATATCTAGACATAAGACTAAAATCAACTTCAATGCCATATAAATCAATAAATTCTATCTCTAACTGCTCAGCAAGTACTTCAGCAAAAGCTCTTTGTGTGATATAACCATCGTCTATAAATATTTCACCAAGTTTTTTAGAATAGTTACTATCTTTTTGTTCTTGTAGTGCAATTTGAAGCTGACCATCGCTAATCAAGCCTTCTTCAACTAAAGCATCGCCAATTCTTATCTTTTTTTGAATCATTTAACTGTCCCCTTTGTTAGAAGCAAAGCTCCTGACAAATTCCTCGCGACTAAAGCACGAGCTGTCGCTCTGTAATATTTCATTTAACTGTCCTCTTTGTTAGAAGCAAAGCTCCTGACAAATTCCTCGCGACTAAAGCTTTGGCTTTGCCAAGAAGGCTTACTTTATTGTTTATTGTCCTTTTGCTCATTTTATAGATACCAATGTGTTTTTAACAGAATTCCATCTTTGTATTCATCTATAAATATTTTTATTGGTTTTTTATTTGAATGCCATATCATATATGTTTTATTTTTTAGTGTAATTTTAATTTTATTACCTATAACTTTATAATTTTTTTTTACAAGATTTTCAAACACAATAGATAAAACATAAGAAGTCCTAGGTAGTCTTATGCCACTCAAATCTATGTCATCAATCATGAATTGGTAAATTAGCTTTTTTTGAAGCAATATAGTCGCAAAATATGAAGCATTCTCTCTGTATTTTGGGGTGGTAACCATTTTTTTTATAAGTATGCCCAATGGATTTATACTATCAATCTTCAAACAAGCACTTGCAATCAATGATAAAATACTTTCATCTTTACTGTTTGATACTGTTCCGTAAATGCAAACTTTTTTATATTTTTGATTTTTATAATCATCAATGATATTGTTTTTAGTATAAGCAAAAGACAAATTGTAACAAAAAAGTAGAACAAGTATTATCTTTATCATTTTTTACTCTCCATTTTTTGAAGCATTCTTATGGCATCTTCTGAGTTAAAATAAGATAAATATTGTTTTATAGCTTCTATGGCTTCGGATTTTTTATTTTGCTTCATTTTTGCTTTAGAGTAGTATTCCCAAGGCTTAAATGACGATGGTTTATAATGATTTGCTTTTTTTGCATAGTATATGGTTTTTTCATATTTGTCATTATTATAATAATATCTTGCTAAAGTTAAAGTGGTATCAAAGTTTTCATTATTTTTATCATCTTTTAGCAAAGATTGTTCGCTTTTTATAGATGTTACTCTTATATTGACTGTTGGTGATATAACTTTTTGTGGTTTTTTTTCAACAGTTGATTTTTTTTCAACTTTTTTCAGCACTTTTTTTAGCACTTTTTTGCTAATTTCTCTTTTGGGCACTATAATAGTTGGCTTTAGGACAATGGTATTATAATTATCATTCTTCTTTACTTTTGGCAAAATCTTTGTAAGTTTTTTCTGTTTAACAACTATCTTTTTAGCGACTATCTTTTTCTTTAGAGGATTATAATAATAAAATGCGAAACAGCCCATTGCAATCAATCCAACAAGTAGCATAAAACCAAAAAACCACTTAAAAAATAATTTTTGATTTAATTTTCTACATCTTCTCTCTAAGTCTTCAAATGCTCTATCAGTCATGAATAACACCTATATCCAATGCACTCATCTTCAAAAGATAAGAGTTTATATTTGTGTATTTTTTGATACCATTTTTTTTTGCGTATTCTAAAAGTGACAAAAGTGTATAGATGAATTTTTTCAGTGTCCTAAAATTACCTTCGCAGTATTTTGTTATCTTTGCACTGTTTACTTTGGTAAACATGCTTGCAATTTCATTGTGATTTTCTAAAAATAGAGTACTTTGTATATATCTATAAACTTCGCTCTGGTGAAGTCTGCCATACTCTATGACTTCCTTGGTTCTTGATTTAAAATGTTTTTTTTCTAGGATTGCACTTCCTTCTTCTTTGTGCATAGACAACATGAATTGAAAAATTTTAGTATCACTTAAAATCCTAATAAGTTCAAACTGCTCTTCATTTAAAAGTTGTGCTTCATCTATAAAAATAGTGTGATTATCATTCTTGTACTCTTCTAATAATTTTTCTTTTAAGTTATTGAAATTTATAGTTTTATCAAATTTAAGATTTTTAGCTTCATATAAAATTTTCAATAAATCTCGTTTATCAAAAAAAGGATGATCTATAAAAATGCTCATGCCTTTATTTTTAAGTTCATCACTTATGAGTCTCAAAATATAGCTTTTTCCAACGCCTGGGTCACCTATTAGAAAAATTAGTGGTGCATATCTCTCTTTGATTGCATTTTCAATTTTATATCTTGAAACTTCAGCACTCGCACTATCAAAATAGTATCTAGCATCTATCACATCAGTAAATAACTTTTTCGCTTTTTGGAAATCTCTCATTTTTTGGCTTTTTTAGATATCGATATATCAAACTCACTTAAACTTGGTTTTTTGTTTACATTCACGATATGAGGTATTAGCACAATTATAAGCTCACTATTTGTGATGACTTTTGCACGACTTTTAAATGCATTGCCCAAAAGTGGTATAGAAGAGAGAAATGGAACACTTGTGTTTGTAAAACTTACATTTTTGTTTATTAGTCCACCTATGAGTATCTTGTTGCCGTCCTTTACTTTTACTATAGAAGACAACTGTTTTATCTTTATATCAGGTGCTAAAAATGGAACTCCCTTTGCATCTATATGTTCTTTTGATATTTCACTAACTATTGGATTTATTTTTAGCATTATAAAATTATCATTTGTAACTTGAGGGGTTATATCAAGAGTGACTCCCACAAAAGTGGAATCTGTTGTGTAATTTGGTGTTGTTGTTGTTGTGCCATTTGAAATAGTAGTAGAGCTTCCATCATCGTATCTATAATTAACTTCTGTTCCTACATTTATAACAGCTGGTTGGTTATTTAGAGTCATCACTTTTGGATCTGATACTATTTTGACATTGCCTTGAGTTTTAAGAAATTTTATCAACCCATCTAATGAAAAATTATATCCCACTAAATAATTTGGTTCTCTAAATCCACTTGTTAAAATGCCACCTGTTCTTTGTCTTGTAGCATCACTTGAGCCATTGATGCTTAATTGAAATTTACTCCAGTCAACTCCATTTGTTTTGCTATCATCATAAGTTACTTCTATGAGTTTTGCTTCTATAAGTATCTCTTTATGAAGTCTTTTCATCATCTCTTTTATATATTTTGCTACACCATCAAGTTGCTTTTTGTTGCCTGTTACGGTTACCATTCCTGCATCTTGATTTACAAGTGCTTTTGATGGCTTGTCACCGTCTGCATTTCTGCTTAAGATACTATTTATTTGAGATTCTAAATTTATCCAAAATTTGAAATCCGATGTAAAATCCATAGTAGTTGAATCTTCTCCTCCACTGCTTCCGCCACTAGAAGTCGAACCAGTTTTTATAGTTTTATTAGTTGTGCTTGTTCTTTTTGTAAAACTAACATAATCTATAAAATAAGTTTTAGTTTTTAAATATGATATTTTTAATACTTTTTGATTTTTTTCCATCGTGTAGAAAAGATTTTTATCACTAAGTAACAGATTGAGCAACTCTTTTAGTGTAAAGTTTTTGACATTTACATAGTTTAGTTTTTTTTCTAATTTTGCCTGCACCAAATTATCTTCAAATATCATAGTCATTTTGCAAGTATCAGTAACATTTTCGAGTATATTTAGTGTATTTATGTTTGAATCATTTTTTACACTAAATGAAAATAGATTATTTTCACAATTTGAAAAAGCTAGAGTTGTTAAAAACATCAATGTAAATACCATAAATTTTATCTTCATAACTATCATTTCCTTACTTTTAAAATTTCTTTAATTCTTTCAAATCTTAAAATCTTTTTTCTATTTTTTTTCACAAGCACAACATAATCAGTTAAAATATTTTTTATTTTGTACCCATGTATTTTGTCATTTTTGCCCAACCATTCGCCGTTAATAAATGCTTTTTTATTAAATATCGTTATCAATTTAAGTTTTGGTATTTTATTTACTTTGTTTGTTGTAATTTCTTTTTTCTTTATCTGTTTTTCTTGTTTCTTTGTAAAAAATGGATTATATTTTAAAATAGTCACCTTTTTTATACTCTTATCGCCGATAAGCTTATCTAACCTCGCGGATAAACTCTCTCCAAATACAAAAGAAAAAATACATAATGCAATTAGTATATATCTCATAAGCCTATCCCATACATATTGATAAAAAGTTTAAATTTCAGCTCATTATCAATTAATTTAATATTGATTTTTTTGAATTGCAAAAGAGCATTTAAGTTATCAATATATGAAATAAATGCCACGATATCCACATAGTTTCCACTACCGCTTATCTCCAAACTTCCCTTTTTCTTGAGTAAATCATGATTAGATTTCTCTTTTACATCAAAGCTCTTAAGATAATCTATCTTTAGATTTCTGATTAGTGAATATTTTAAAACATCATCTATGCTTTTTGCCCACTCTTTTTTATCATAAAAAGCATATCGCAATTTATACAATCCAGATATGAGATGATCAATATCCTCTTTTTGTTTATCTTTTTTTGAATTTAATACTAATATTTCTTTCTTCTTTATATTTTTTAGTCTTTTAAATTTAGAAAGAGAATTATTTGATAACTTAACTTGCAATTCATTTATTCTGCTTTGTAAGATATCTATATTTTCTTTTACAGGCACAATAAATTGGATGAAAGCATAAAAAACTAACCCAAAAATCATAATAATTATGAGATATTTTTGTCTTTTTTCTACGTTTATTAAGTAATTTTCTATTTTATTCATGTTCAATCTCAATTTTACTAATATATTTTTTATCATCAAGTTTAATTTCATTGGTTTTGACATTTACAAAACCTTCACTGATGAGAGATTTTATAAATTTTGCTATTTTATCTCTATTTCCATAGTTTGACACAACCTCGATTGTCATTTTAGAGCGTCCAAGTTGCTCTATGCTATTTGCTTTTAGATGATATCTTTGCAAAAGAGTATTTACACTTACTAAAAAACTTGTATAGCTATTGCCTTTACCTTTCATACTTTCTAGTTTAGAGATGCTCACTTTGATATTTTCATAAATAAGATTTTGTTTTTTTATCTCTTTTTGTATATTTTTTATTTGATTTATTTGATTTCTTATCTCTATTTTATATGCTTTTGCCTTTTTCTGTATGCTTTGATATTTCGCTTCTAGTATATTTTTTTGATTTTGCAAATTTTGTGTGTCTATATAAAAATATATAAATACAGAAAATAAGATTGCGATAAAGAAAATAGAAGATAGAGCTAATTTTCCAGTTTGTGTTGATAAAAAAGATGGCGGTTTTGTAAATATAGAAACATTTTGCTTATTAGATCTTTTTTTGTATTTATCTAAGCCATAAGAAGCTACTATTTGTCCTAAGAAATCACTCTTTTTTTTATCTCTGAAGAGGTTAAAATCCAAGATATCAACTTGTTCAAAACCAAAATTTATTAAAAACTCTTTAAAGCCTTTGATTCTTCCTTCTTTGGTGCTAAAAAATATCCTATCGATACGATCAAAGTTAAAAACACTTCTGTTGTGTATAGCTACATTATTTATTTTTGTTAAAATATCTGAAAAGATAGACTCTAGTGCTATAAATAATTCACTCTCGTTTTTTTCGTATAACTCTTGATTCAATCCTTTCTCGCTAAGTATGCTTTTAAGTTTTTCTAGGCTTATATCTATATCTTGTGCATTTAATTTTTGTTTTATATCACTTAAATTTAGTATAGATTTTGTTGATATATAAGAGCCGTCTTTGTAAAAACTTAAAAACGCTTCATCAACTCCTATATAAACAAAAACATCATTTTTGGGAGTTAAAATTTTATTTACATAAAAAGTAGTAAATGCGAAAAATGGTAAAACTAAAAAATCTATATATTTTACTTTTTTTATACATTTATCAAAAGCAGATTTTATAGTATCTAATTCTATTGCAAAGGCTTCAATTAAACTCATCTCTTCAAAATCAAGCTCTTTAACGATATAAGTTATTTTATAAAACTTATTTACATCAAGTCCTGCTTCTTCGTACATTTTTATTTCAACAATATTGGAGATATCATCTTTAAGATTAATTTTTGGAATTTTAAAACTATATACGACTATATCTTCATATAAAACCCTAGAAATTGTATATAAATTCTCTTTTTTATTTAACTTTTTAAATTCAGAACCGTCATACGAAAACATAGTCAAATTAGTTGGGTGTATATACTGAATCATTTGATCTTTAGCCATATTTTAAATTTTGCCCTTCAATTGTTGTTTTTTATTATAACATAACCAGATACTCGAAGTACTGAAATGCTTTTATGCTGGTCTTTATATGTTAAATTCATATCTAAATTTTTAAGCAAAAGCCGTTCCGACTGATAAGGTCTTCCATAGCTGTCAAAACACAATGTTTTATTTCCATCCACGCTAAGGGTTGAGCTAAACTCATGAGGCTTTTGAGAGTGAGAATCTTTTTGTTCTAGATTTGTTGTATTTAAATCTATGCATGTAAAATCACTCGTTTTGCTCCAAGGTTTTGAAAAAGCATTTATATCATAACTTATGGCATTTTTTTGTGTCTCTTTTATCTTCATTGTTAAAAAATTAGTATCATTTAAAAGTCTATTGTCAGGTAAAAAACCGGATCCTATATAAGATAAAATTCCTACGAGGATTATAACAAAAATCAATTCAACCATTGAAAATGCAAAATTTATGTTGTGTCGTTTCATGGTCTTTGCATCGTCCTTTTTGTTAATTTTATGCTGATACCCTTGTTTTTTGGATGAGTTGCATTTGTTTCTACTGTGACTTCTAACATCACCATACCTTGTGACTCTTGTGTTTGTATATCATGAACCCTATATCCAGAGCCTTTTTTGCACAAAATACTATCATTTGAATCTTTCAACAAATAATAATCCGTGATATTTACATCTGCTAAAAATCTCTTATCAGGAGATGTGATATTTACATCCGATAGACAACCAGTCGTATTGTTTCTTTGATATCCGCTGATTGCCAACAAAGTTAACTCCACGGCACTATTCATAAAAAGCTCAGCCGATTCTTTGATATAGATATCTTTTGTTTGCTTTACACTTACAGTTGCATATTTCATGGCTATCATTAAAATTGTACTAACTAAAATAATAACCATAAGAGCTTGCAAAAGACCAAAACCAGAGCGTTTCAAAATACTATCTTTTCTTTAGATATGGTGATATTATTCTCACTTCCTCTTATATGTTTTTGAAGTGTCAAACTAAACTTTACGCTATCATTTATCAGACTTGCTTCAAAACCCTTTGTATCATATGAAAGTATCGTCACATTTCCATCTTGATTATTGCCATTTGGATCAGCACAAAAAGTTTTATTTTGCCAAGGTCTATAATTATAAAATAAAAATAGTGTATTTGCATCACTTTTGTTTAAATCTTTTATGCAATTCGCATTTAAGTCTATATCAGCTCCTCTTGCAATTGCATATGCACTATCAACTAAATAATATTTTTCATATATTTCATTGGGAGTTGAGCTTAAAGTAATATTATCATCATTTATAGAAGCGATAGTTTGTATTTGATTGTGTAAATTTCCATGCCAGCCAAAAGAGCTGTTAAAATCACTTGAAAGAGCGAGTAAACCATCATCAAAACTTCCTGCAAAGATAAGCGCCAAATCACCTGAAGTTTTGTTAAATTTATCTATCATTACGCTATTTAGTGATATTTTATCAATGTTGGGTGAATAGATTGTATTGGTGGCTTTATCTGATCTGTTCAAATCCACAAACCCACTATAATACCCTGCTTTTTGTGCTTCGCTTGCCACTCCTATCCACTCTATAACATTAAATGTAAAATTTAGATTGTAGATACTATCAAAGCTTCCATCGTTTTTATATCCTATGACTGAACTAGGAACTCTATCATATAATAATGCGGAAATCTGATCAACTACTACTTGAGAATCGCTAGAAAGGTTACTTATGGTTTTTGATTTTGCAACCTTGAGATACAAATGTTTTAAAGAGACAAAAGTTCCAGCTGATAAAATTCCTAATATCACGATAGTTATGATAATTTCAACAAGAGTAAAAGCTTTATTTCTCATTTCCATACTCTTTTATTTAAAATCATTTGACCTATATTTGATGATATATAGTTAAAACCTGAAATTTGCTTAATTGCTCCTCTTTTGCCTTGATAACTTATATTTACATCTACCATCTTTATATTTGTTGAATTAGGCTCTAAAGTATCACTCAGTGTGAAAATAGCCTTTTGACCGCTATAGCTAACGCTATCAGGTATATACTTAATATTTATATGCAATTTATAATACGAAGCATTTATGTCTGTACCATTAAAATCATCTATATCATTAAAAAGATTATAATCACTAACTCCATCACTTGAAATCGCACTAGCATTTAAATTATCTTTACAATTTCTTGAGCCTATAAAACCTCCGATTCTTCTAGTAGTGTTATAATCGCATTTAAAATTGATGCTATTTGTATGTAAAATATCTATATTTTGTGTATTATTTTCATCCCAAGGAAGCTTTGATATCATTTGTAACATTGAAAAACCATTAAAAAGTGCATCTTGACGAATAGTAAATTTATCGCTTTTATTTAAAGAGAGTATTATCTTTGGAATAACAGTAAAAATGATAGCAATGATAACTATAGTAAATATTAATTCTATCAAAGAAAGCCCTCGTCTCACCTAAATACCTTTACGCCTTTTTTGCTTATTTTTGAAGCATTATAATCCGCTCCTACACTTGTACCGTTAAAATCACCACTTGTTATATTTTTTGGATTATTTTTTAGTAGATAATTGTACTTAAAGCAAGGATGACTTCCACAATCGCTGCTAGCATTGTCATCATAAGCATTGTATCTGCTATACCAGAGGTATTTTGGAATTTTTAAGTGAATATATGCACTATCAGGCTTATCCCAAGAGTTTGTAATTGTAAAATTAACTTTGCCTTGTGAGATATTTTGTGTACTGTTTATATCAGTAATTCCTGTTTTATCGACACTCATAGTAAAATCTTTTTTAGGAAGAAAATTTACTATTTTAGTGATATTATCCTTGTTCATATTGTACCAATGAAGGCTATTTTGACGAAAATCTGATAAATTTAAAGTAGAATAAACTTCCAGATTTAAGCTATGATTTGCACTTTGCTTATTTTTGAAGCATTATAATCCGCTCCTACACTTGTACCGTTAAAATCACCAC
>JAADIZ010000014.1 GCA_013151055.1 Campylobacterota bacterium | reverse complement strand
TATATTATAATTTAAAAATATCATATATTTTATTTCACCACTCAAATGAAAACATAATAAAAATATATGCTATATTTATTTTTTTAGGCACAACAGGTTTCATAGGCTCCATGATGTTCGGAAGTTTTTTTGGTGATAGTGAAGCAAAGTTTTTCTATCCATTGTATGGAATTTTATTAGGAATTTACTATAAATATGAAAAAAATATACTTTATAAGAGCAAATAAAACAAAATTTGGCGGAGGTGAAAACTACCTTACAAGGCTGTCCAAAGAGCTATCTAATAATCATATCCAACACGAGATTATAAACTCAATATTTCCAAAATTTCTATTTTCTTGGCTAAGAGCTATATTGTTCAGCATACAAGTTTGTTTAAAAAAAAGGGATAGATTTTATTTCTCTTTGGAAAGAGTTATCTGTTGTGATATTTACAGAGCTGGAGATGGAGTACATAAAGTTTTTATGAAAATAGAGAAAAAATCTAAATTAAACCCTTTAAATCTTGTCTATGTTTACATTGAAAAGCGTATATTTAAAAATGCAAAAAAAATTATAGCTATATCAAATATGGTTAAAAATGATATTATAAAAACATACAACATCTCTTCAAATAAAATCAAAGTTATTTATAATGGTATAAAATTAAAAGAGTTTAATCATGAAAGTTCTTTTAAAAAAATCTCGCAAGAGTTTCATATACCTAAAAATGAAAAAATACTTCTTTATGTAGGAAGTGGATTCAAAAGAAAAGGTGTAAAAGAATTTCTAGAGATACTTTCTCAATTAAAAAACAAAAATTTTAAGGCTTTTATTATTGGCAAAGAGAAAAATATAACATACTATAAAGGTCTTGCTATTAAACTAAATCTAAAAGAAAATATTATATTTACTGGTCCAAGAAGTGATGTGGATGATTTCTATACTATTAGTGATATATTTCTATTTCCCACTAGATATGAACCTTTTGGTAATGTCATACTTGAAGCCATGAGTTTTTCCAATGTAGTGATAACGACAAAAAATTGCGGTGGAGGTGAGATACTTAACCAAAAGTTCATCATGCAAACACCACAAGACTACACAATAGTAGAAAAAATAGACGAATTACTACAAAACCCTGAAAAACTTGAATGTATAAAAAAAGAGAATCTAAAAATAGTCCAAAACTTTACTATAGAAAAGAATGCAAAAGAGACAATGGAAATCATAAATGAATATCTTTATTGAACTCCCAACTTGGCTTGGAGATACCGTCATGACAACTCCAAGTATAGAAGCCCTCATACACAAATATCCTCATGCAAAGATAACTTTTTTTGGCTCTTATGTTTCAACACAAGTCTTAAGGGCACATCCAAACTCTTTATATATAAAACTTGATGAGAGCAAAAAAGAAAATTTTAGGATTTTTTGGCTCTATAAAACTGCAAAAGAATTGGGCTCATTTGATTTAGCTATTAGCTTTAGAAGTTCGTTTACTAGCAAACTTTTTTTATGGTTTTTGGATGCTAAGAAGAAGATACAATACAAAAAAAACTTCTATAGCGGTCATCAAGTACAAAAATATGCAAAAACTTTACACCTAACACCAAAAGATTTAAAACTATACCAAAAACCCTATACATATGCTCGCCCAACTCTTGGGTTAAATCCAGGTGCCACATATGGAAGTGCAAAAAGATGGTATCCCAAAGAGTTTGCAAAAGTAGCTAATCACTTTGCTAAAAACTATGATATAGTTATATTTGGTGGACCAAATGAAGTTAAAATTGCTAATGAAGTTGAAAATCTTATAAGTACAAAAGTGATGAATCTAGCAGGCAAAACAGATATAACCAAGCTTATAGAAAAGATAGCAGGACTGAGTCTATTTGTTACAAACGATAGTGGTCCTATGCATATAGCAGCTACTTATAAAATTCCGACACTCACTCTTTTTGGTCCAACAAAACACGATGAAACTTCACAATGGAACAATCCAAACTCCTATATTATATCTCACGATTTAGAGTGTGCCCCTTGCATGAAAAGAGTATGCCCTCTTAAAACGCATGAATGTATGAAGGGCATTAAAGCAGATGAAGTTATTGAGGTGCTAGAGAATCATCTATCGCTTGAGCGATAATGTGCCCTATTAAGATATGCATCTCTTGAATACGAGCAGTATCATCACTTGGAACCACTATATTTACATCACAAAAATCATCCATAGCTCCTCCGTCTCTTCCGCTCAAACCTATCGTTTTACAACCTATATTTTGCCCCAAACTAAGAGCTCGTAAGACATTTTTACTATTTCCACTTGTTGATATACCTATAAGCACATCACCCTCTCTTGCTAAAGCTTCTACTTGTCTATCAAAAACCCTATCATATCCATAGTCATTTCCAACCGCTGTTAGAACTGAAGTATCAGTTGTTAATGCAATTCCAGCAACTCCTCTTCTCTCGATTTTATATCTGCCACTCAGTTCAGCGGCAATATGCTGAGCATCTGCAGCACTTCCACCATTACCAAAAAGCAGAATCTTCCCACCTTTGTTTATGGTTTCTGTCGTTATTATACAAGCTGTATATACATAACTTTGCAACTCTTCTATCGTTTTTTCTATCGTTTTTTTATGAGCATTCATCTCATTTTCTATCATACTCATCATAATCTTGCCTTTTGTATAATTTTTGTTGTACTTTTTCCATCTATAAAATCCACAAGTTTTACCTCTTTGACGATATCACTTCCAACTACTTTTTTTCCTTTATAGTCGCCACCTTTTACTAAAATATCTGGCTTTATAAATTTTATCAACTCATAAGGTGTATCTTCATTAAACTCGACTACAAAACTAACAGATTCCAATGCACTTAAAACATAAGCTCTGTCATCACTGCTATTTATCGGTCTATTTTTGCCCTTTAATCTTTTTACTGAATCGTCAGAATTTAGTCCCACTATAAGCATATCGCCAAAACTTTTAGCAACTTCGAGATACTTCACATGCCCTACATGTAAGATATCAAAACAACCATTTGTAAAGATTACATTTTTATCTCTAAAATTTTTTAATATCGAAACAAGCTCTTCTTTACTCTTTATTTTACTATTTGCTTTGGCACTTCTTAAACTCTGCTCATACATATCTATCTCGTCTAAGCTAACAGTCGCACTTCCGAGTTTTCCAACTACAACCGCCGCCGCACTTGTGGCAAACAGGGCTGATTTTTCTATATCCAATCCCGCACAAAGTGCATAACCAAAAGAGGCTAAAACAGTATCTCCAGCACCAGTTACATCAAAAACTTCTCTCGCAACTGTAGGAATTTTTAAAACTTCATCGCCAAATACAGCCATTCCATCTTCACTTAAAGTGATAACAGCGTAATCTAATTCTAAAGACTCTTTTAGTAAATTTCCAGCTTCAAGCAAACTTTTTTCATCTTTTATATCTATCTTTGTAGCCTCACTCGCCTCTTTTTTATTTGGGGTTATGAGAGTTGCGCCTTTGTATTTACTATAATCATCGCCTTTTGGGTCTACAAGGACAAATCTTTTATTTTTCTTTGCCTCTTGTATTAATTTGCTTGTAAGATTTTTTGTGAGTACTCCTTTACCATAATCAGATAGCAAAATCGCATCAAATTTACCAACAAGATTTTTAAATCTCTTAAAAAGCTCCTCTTCGCTTTTGAAATTGATACTGTTTTTTGATTCTGTATCATATCTGATTATTTGCTGATGAACTGCTATGACTCTACTTTTTTTGCTTGTTAATCTGCCTTTTTGTTTCACTATATTTGCAGTTTCAACCCCACAATTATTTAGCATCTCAAAAAGCTCATCTGCATTTTTATCTTCACCAATCACACTCAAAACACCAACATCAGCGCCCATAGTTATAAGGTTGTTTATAACATTTCCTGCTCCACCTAAAACAATAGTCTCTTTTTTGATATCCACAACTTGTACAGGAGCTTCAGGGGATATTCTCTCACAACTGCCCCATAAATAATGGTCAAGCATCAAGTCACCAATGACCAATATCTTAGGAGTATATGCCTTTAATTTATCCATGAATTCTCTTTATCTCATCTATATACAATTTTATACCTTCTTCTAATGAAAAGCTTGGTTTATAACCCAAAAACTCTCTGCTCAAACTTATATCTGCCTCAGTAAAAAATTGGTATTGCCCCACAAATGGATTTGGTATATACTCGTCTTTTCTCTTTATTTGTAACTCTTGTTTTAGTATATCAACTATATCTTGGAAACTTCGAGCATTTCCTGTTCCTACATTATAAATACCGCTTTTTTTTGGCTTACATGCCTTTATATTTGCTTGGACAACATCTTGTATATATATAAAATCTCGCTTTATTTTGTCGCTGCCTTCAAAGAGTTTTGCACTTTCACCTTTTAGAAGCTGAAGTCCAAACTGAAGTACCATCGAAGCTGTCTTATTTTTAAAATACTCTCTTTGTCCATAAACATTAAAATACCTAAGCCCCACGATAGATATAGAGACCTCTTTCATGTATATTTTAGCGATATTATCCATCATGAGCTTGCTAAATCCATACACATTGTTTGGGCTCTCAAATCCTATACTAAACCTATCGCTATCTCCATAAGTAGCTGCACTTGAAGCATAAATCATGTTTGCTTTCATCTCAACTGCGATATCTAGCAAATTTTTAAAAGCATTTACATTTGTATCTATCATAATTTTTTGATTAAGCACAGTTGTGTCACTAATAGCAGCTTCATGAAAGATAAAATCAAACTTATAGTTTTTTAGTTTAGCCAAATCCTCTTGATTGTTCAAATCACCGCTAACCACTATGCCTTCAAAGCCTATTAGGTTTTTATAGTGTCCAAAGCTTTTTAAATTTCCATTACTAAAAGTCTCTTCGTTTCTAAATTTATCAAAAACTACTACTTTGCAATTGGGATAATTTTCTTGAAAATAAAATGCCAAGTTAGAGCCTATAAATCCAGCTCCTCCTGTAATCAAAACAGTTTTTTCATTAAAATCAATATCACTATATATCATCATCATTCCTACTTTTTTATGATGCTTATTGTATCTAAAATTGATTTAACACTATATTTAGCCTCTTTGCATGTAGAGCTTTTTATAAAAATTGTATTAGTTATGCCTGCTTTTAACCCCGCTTTTATATCGCTTAGCTTATCTCCTATCATCCAAGAATTTTTAGGCTCAATCTCAAACTCTTTTATGGCAAGATGAATCATATAAGGTTTTGGTTTTCTACACCCACAGTTATCCTCTGGGGTGTGCGGACAATGGTAAACTTTTTGGATTTTTATCTTGTTTTTTTCAAACTCATTTAACATCCAATTTGTCAATCTTTCATAATTTTTTTCATTATAGTAACCTCGTCCGATACCTGATTGATTGGTAACTATAATAAGCAAATATCCTAATTTTTGAAATTTTTTCAAAGCCTCAAAAATTCCATCGCAAAATTCAAAATCTTCTATTTTATATAGATAAGTTTTATCAATATTTATAATACCATCACGATCAAGAAAAATTGCTTTATTCATTTTTGTTTTCTCCTTGTGTTATAATATTATAGCTATACTTAAAATACCAAATTTATAAGAAATTTTAAAGCACTTTGTGATAAAATACTCTAAAATTTTTAAAAAGGAAGAAAAATGAAGAAAATCGTCTTAACATCAATAGTTGCCCTAGCAGCTAGTACAGCCTTGATGGCTGGAGTAAACCCTGCTGTTTGTGCAGGTTGTCATGGTCAAAATTTTGAGAAAAAAGCTCTTGGTAGATCAGATATTGTCGCCAATATGACTCACAAAGAAATCGCCAGTGCTCTTATAGCTTACAAAACAACAACAGAATCAGATGAACTTGTTATGAAACCTCAAGTTTCTAGATATTCTGATGCTGATTTAAAAGCATTTGCACAAACTATAGGCAAGTAACCCTCCAAACATAAGGTAGATATCTTATCTACCTTTTTTCAAATATTAATTTTACCTTTAATTTTTACAATATAAATATTTTTAAAGCAACTTATGCTAAAATAACGATTAATCAAATCCAATAAGGAATAAATATGAAAAAAATTGTTTTAGCTTCAATAGTTGCTTTAGCTGCCAGTACAGCTTTGATGGCTACTGTAAATACTGCTGCTTGTGCAGCTTGTCATGGTAAAAATTTTGAGAAGCATGCTCTTGGAAAATCTCGTATTGTTGCAAATCTAACCCATGATGAGATAGAAGATGCTCTTAAAGGTTATAAAGTTGGAAAAGGTGGCTCTATGAAAAGCATCATGAAAGGTCAAATTGGAAAATACTCTGATGCTGAAATAGAAGCATTTTCAAAAACTATAGGCAAAAAATAATCTTATAAACCACCAGATTAATCTGGTGGTTTATACCCTTTTTCTTTTTCTCTCCTCTTTTGGATAATTTTCTTTTTTTTGTTTTCCATCATAACAGCATCTCTTAGTGCTTCTTCGCTATCTTGTAAAGCTCCATCTAAAAACTTATTTTTATCATCGAACTGTCCTGTTCTTATGCCCCATAATAGTGCCCAAAGACCAAAACTGCCTAATAAAATTGAGGCTCCTAACATCATGGCTATTATCCAGCTACTCATCACTTATCCTTTGTCGCAAAATTTATTCTCATGGAGTTTCCTATCACCAACAAGGAACTTAAAGACATGGAAAGTGCCGCAAAAAGCGGTATCACAAATCCTGCCATTGCCAATGGGATTGTTATCGCATTATACACAAAAGATAAAATTAAATTTTCTTTGATGATTTGATATGTTCTTTTAGATATCTTAAATGCAAAATACAATGAATCAAATGTATCATTCATTAAGACCACATCGCTCACACCAAGTGCGATATCCGTTCCGCTTCCTAGCGTAATGGCTATTTCACTTTTTGAAAGAGCTAGAGCATCATTTATACCATCTCCAACCATCACAACTTTTTTTCCTTTTTTTCGCTCCTTTTCAACGATATCTGCCTTATCTTTTGGCAAAAGAGAAGCATAAAAATCTTTTATCCCTACTTGTTTTGCAATTTTTTGGGCAACTTTTCCATTATCTCCCGTCAGCATTGAAACTTTTATACCAAGTTTTTTTATTGATTCTATTCCCTCTTTCGCATCTTCTCTTATGGTATCTTCTAAAGCAAAAACTCCAACAACTTCACCATTAATTGTAAAATAAAATGTACTATAGTCTTTAAAATATTCGTCGCATGTGGTGTTATTTTCTTCTAGCAAACTTTTATTTCCACCGACTAGAATATCTTTACCACATTTAGCCATTATGCCTTTTGCTTCTATGGTTTTTATATCTTGTAATTCATATATATCTGACAATTCAAATTGTGATGCTATGGCTTTGCTTATTGGATGGTTGGAATTTTTTACGAGTGAGTATAAAAGTGATTTGTCAAACTCTTTCAAGTATAGTTTATCTACAATTTTGGGTTTTCCTGTAGTTATAGTTCCTGTTTTATCAAGCATCAAAACATCGCATTTTGCCATAGTTTCTAAAAACGAAGATTCTTTGAAAAGTATGCCTTTTTTAGCTCCAAGCCCAAGCCCTACAAGAGTTGAAACAGGAGTCGCCAAACCTAATGCACAAGGGCAAGCGATAACTATAACAGAAATTGCAACTATCAATGACTTCTCAAATCCAGAGCCACCAAAAAACCAAAATACAAATGTTCCGATAGCAAAAAGTAAAATAGCAGTTGAAAAGTACCCTGAAACTATATTTGCAAGTTTTTCAATTTTTGGTTTTTTATTCATGGAATCTTCAAGCAAAGATGTTATCTTACTAAGCACAGAAGAGTTTGCATCGCTAATTGCTCTATATCTTATCACCGCATCAAGGCAAACAAATCCGCTTAAGATTTTATCTCCGTTTTTCAAAAATAGAGGTGCAGATTCCCCTGTAAGACTCGCAGTATCAAATGAACCTTCTCCCCAAGAAATCACTCCATCTATCACTATTTTCTCACCAGCTCTTACTTCGATGATATCATTTACTTTAATCTCTTGAATTCCAAGGAGTATCTTTTCATCATTTTTTATCACTAAAACTTCAGTGGGAAGTGAGCCACTAAAGCTATCTAGCCTATCAACTGCTTTTTTCTTACTTAGCACCTCAAGATATTTTCCAGCAAATACAAAAGTGATAATCATAGTAACCGAATCAAAATAGACTTCGCCTTTTTGCGAAAACATGGCGTATAGCGAGTAAATGTAAGCAAGAGTTGCACCAGTTGCTACCAATACATCCATGTTTACATATCTATTTTTTATACCATAATAAGCACCTTTAAAATACACAGAACCCGTATAAAAAAGAGTCGGAGTGGCTAAAACAAATTCTGCAAAATTTAGAATATTTTTTACATCACTTTTCATACCCGTAAAATACCCAGCATACTCAGCCACTGCAATCCACATGATATTCATGGTAGTAAAAACGCCAACTAGCAACTTAGCGTAATACTCCCTTCTAGTCGCATTTGCTTGTATCTCTTGCATACTTGGGTCATATGGATAGGCATTGTATCCTATGCTTCTGATGGCTAAGATAATTTCTGAAAGTTTAATGGTATCACTGTCCCATGCAATTTTTGCTTTATTATTTGCCTGATTTATAGTAGCTTCCACTATGCCATCTTTTTGATGCAAAACCTTTTCGTTCAACCAGATGCAAGCTGGACAGTGAATACCTTCTATAATGAGATAAATTTCATTAAAACCATCTTTGCTTTTTATATATTTTTCATTAAAACCATCTAAGTCAAATTTTTGTACATCTCCCAAATCTTCCTTTGCGGGATCAAGTTCTGTATTGCCAAGTTTTTCATAAAAGTCATCCAATCCCTCACTTTTTAAAAGATGATAAACTCCTTGACAGCCTTTGCAACAAAAATACTTCGTTCCATCTTTAAAATTATTATCCGAGACTAACACTTTTTCATCAAATTCAAGATGACAATGATCACATCGTCTTTTTTGCATAAAAGATACCTTATTTTAGAACTAAAAGTGTTATTATATCGTTACTTTCTTATATTTCTTGACAAAAGTCTATCTTTATTATAAAATTACACTCGAATTACAAAATATACTCTTACTTACAAAAAAGCAATTTCTCTTTACATAGATAATAAATTTAATTGGGAACTAAGCTTCACAAAAAACTTACACGAAAAGAAGGAAAAATGAGCACGGATCAATCGTCGCAGAACTATAAACCAAATAATAAGCCAAACAACAATCACAATAGAAAAACCAGAACACATGTTCCAGTTGATGGGTACAAGATAGAAAACCTAAGAAGCATGGGGCTTGAAAAATTAATTGAAATCGCAATTAAACTAAATGTTGAAAATCCAAATGAGCTAAAAAGACAAGACTTAATGTTTGAGATATTAAAGTCTCAAGTAAGCAAAGGTGGTTTTATACTTTTTACAGGTATCTTAGAAATCACTCATGATGGATATGGTTTTTTAAGAACAACTGATGCAAATTTTAGTGACACTTCAAATGATGCCTATGTTAGTGCTACACAAGTTAAAAAATTCGCACTAAGAAATGGGGACATAGTCACGGGACAAGTTAGGCCTCCAAAAGACCAAGAGAGATATTATGCACTGCTGAAGATAGAAGCTATCAATTATTTGCCTATTAATGATAGTAAAAAAAGACCACTTTTTGAAAACTTAACTCCTGTTTATCCAACACAACAGATAAAACTTGAATATGATCCGATAAAAGTAACAGGTAGAGTATTGGATCTTTTTACTCCTTTAGGGAAAGGTCAAAGAGGTTTGATAGTAGCACCTCCACGAAGTGGTAAGACAGAGCTCATGAAAGAGTTAGCCCACGGCATTGCACACAATCATCCAGAAGTTGAGCTAATTGTTTTACTTGTAGATGAGAGACCCGAAGAGGTAACTGATATGCAAAGGTGTGTAAAAGGTGAAGTGTATAGCTCAACTTTTGATATGCCTGCTACTAACCATGTAAGAGTAGCAAACTTAGTAATAGAAAAAGCAAAAAGACGAGTTGAAATGGGCAAAGACATAGTGATACTACTTGATTCCATCACAAGACTTGCACGAGCTTACAACACAGTAACTCCATCAAGCGGAAAGATACTTAGTGGTGGTGTTGATGCAAACGCTCTTCACAAACCAAAAAGATTTTTTGGAGCCGCTAGAAATATAGAAGATGGAGGGAGTCTCACTATTATTTCAACTGCTTTGATTGAAACTGGTTCTAGGATGGATGAAGTTATTTTTGAAGAGTTTAAAGGAACTGGAAATAGCGAGATAGTTCTTGATAGAAATATTTCAGATAGAAGAATTTATCCAGCTATAAACATCATGAAATCAGCCACAAGAAAAGAGGAATTACTTTTAAGTCCTGATAATTTACAAAAGATTTGGGCTATAAGAGCAGCTATTGCACAAATGGAAGATATAGAAGCACTAAAATTTTTATATGCAAAAATGCTTAAAACAAAAGATAATGAAGAGTTGCTTTCTACTTTAAATGATTAAATAGTGGGACTTCCCACTATTTGCTCTGTGCTGCCCTATGAAATGGATTTTGATAATCCGTCTTTTCACAACCAGTAGAAAAAACCACTACACCAATCATCAGCAATAAAAAAACCAAAATTTTTTTTATCATAACTACCTCTAATTTTTTTTAAGATATAATAGCATAAAAATCTAAAGATAAGGTTTTAATTTGTCACAAGTACTTGCTCTAAAATATCGTCCAAAAACATTTGATGGACTTATCGGTCAAAATTCTGTCACTCAAACTCTCTCATTAGCATTAAATCAAGACAGGCTATCTCATGCTTATCTATTTTCTGGATTAAGAGGGAGTGGAAAAACCTCTACTGCTAGGATTTTTTCAAAAGCTCTTATATGCGAAAAAGGTCCTACTGCCACACCTTGTGAAGAGTGTGAAAATTGTAAAATGGCAAATGAAAATCGTCACATAGACATAATAGAGATGGACGCAGCAAGTAGCAGGAAAATTGATGACATAAGAGAGCTTATAGAGCATACAAAGTATAAACCAAATAGTGCAAGATATAAGATTTTTATCATAGATGAAGTTCATATGCTGACAAAAGAGGCTTTCAATGCTCTTTTAAAAACGCTAGAAGAACCTCCAAGTTATGTAAAGTTTATATTGGCAACTACTGACCCTTTGAAACTTCCACCAACCATCCTTTCAAGAACTCAACATTTTAGATTTAAACAAATTGGACAAAAAGATGTAGTAAATCACTTATCTCATATACTAAATTTAGAAAACATGAAGTATGAGATAGAGGCTTTGCAGATGCTTAGTCGTGCAGGCAATGGCTCTCTTCGAGATACTCTGACCCTTCTTGACCAGGCTATGATATTTTCAAAAGGTGATATAACAGCTCCAAGTGTTGCTTCCATGTTAGGACTTTTAGACCCAAAAGAGTTAGATTTATTGTTTGAAACCATACTAAATAAAAACAAAACAAAAATGCTTGAAATTTTGCAAGAACTTGAAACTTATGAGTGCGAAGTAGTTTTGGATGAAATCATAGCTTACTTAAAATCAGCTTTTTTTCAAAGCGATAGCAGATTTAGCACGCTTTTGTATGAAAGATTTTTCAGAATTCTAAGTGAAGCAAAAAATCTTCTATATATCAATGCTGACAATTCATTTGTATTGGCTTTAGTGTTTTTTAAGATGATTGAAGCTACAAACATAAAAACAATAGAAGAGATAATTGAAAATTTAGAAAGTGAAAAATTTAGAGCTACAAATGATGACTTAGCTCCTAAAATAAGCATAGAGAAAAAAATACCAACCGAAGAAAAACAAAATAAGGCAGAAAAGCTGACTCCAACATATAAAAGTGAATTTGACAAATTAATTTCTCTTTTAAAAGATAGAAATTTAGAAGTTGGAAACTGTTTTGAACAATCCATCTCATTTGTAAGCTTCAGAGATAAAGTTCTGACTATGGGTACAAATGCAAGTGAAGATTGCAAAGCAAGGCTTCGTCATGCTTCAAGTATCATAAAACATTTCGTACAAGAAGTATTTGGAATTGATACCACGATAAAAATGCAAAAAAGCTCAAAAATCCCAGAAAAGCTAGAAGAAAAACCAAAAGAAAATAGAAAAACCTTACTTCAAGAAGACGGAAATAGTGGCAGTTGTGTTGCACAACATGTAGCAAAAGGAGTAAAAGAGATAGATTCAAATGAAATTCTTAGTGACCCTTTTATAAAGAAAGCAACTGAATTATTTGACCCAAAAAAGATAGAAATACATCCTAAAATTTAAATTTTAACTCTCAAATCCATAGCTTTTGAAAGTGATAATATATCTACATTTTCCAGATGCACTCCTGTTGGCACACCCTGTGCTATTTTCGTAAAATTTATTTGTAAATCTTTTAAATTATCTTCAACAAATAGAATCACAGCATCATTTGAAAGTGAAGGAGTAAGGGCAAAAATCATTTCATTCACACCCTTACTTGCTCTTTGTTTTAATTTTTCCAGACTTTGTTTCTCTAAATTTTCTAGCACAAAATATCTTCCATCAAAGATATTATTTTCTTCTAATACAAAGATATCTTTTGCATTTTCAATGATACAAAGTTTTTTATCATTTCTTTGCTCATCTAAACAAATTTCACATATTTCATTTTCACTCAAACCACCACATGTATGACATTTTTTAATTGATTTTATAGCACTTTCTATAGAATTGGCTAATTTCATACCCAAAAATGTATCATTTAAAACAAGATGATAAGCAAATCTTAGTGCTGATTTTTTTCCGATTGTAGGAATTGCCTCAAAAGCTTCTACTAGATTATTGAATTTTTCCAACCGTTTCATATAACTGTTTCCTTTGTCAAAAGCAAAGCTCTTAACAAATTCCTTGCACTAAAGCTTGCCCTTTGGGCAGAGTATTTTTGTTTGACTGTTTCCT
>JAADIZ010000069.1 GCA_013151055.1 Campylobacterota bacterium | reverse complement strand
TGGGATTATTTTTTGTTTTTCTTATTAAAATCTGCATAATTCTATGTATTTCTTCATCTCTGCCGATAACTGGGTCAAGCTCTTGGTCTATCGCTTTTTTGGTTAAATCTATACCATATTTTTCTAAAGCTTCAAGTGTTTCATCTGCTGTTTGTTTATCTATCTTTTTATTGCCCCTTAGTGCCTCTAGTGTCTTTTTAATCTCTTGAATATCAACATATTTTGAAAAGATATCTTTGATAACTTTATCTTTGAGATTTTCCAACAACCAAGTGTCTAAGATAACTATCTCCATTTTTACTCATCAAGCCTTCTGCATTGTGAAGCGACTCAATTAGTGCTCTAGAAAGTTTTATGTTCTCTTTTGTTACACTTGAAGCTGACGGTAGGGAACCTGCTTTACTTTTAACTTCTAGCTCAATTGCTGATTTATCTATATTCATCTTGTTTAAAACTTGATTTAGTATAGAAGATGTATTTGCAAGCAGTGCCCACACTATGTGCAATGGTGCAACTTCAGGATTTTTAGCATGCAAGGCTAAGGATAATGCACTTTCTATTGTTTGTGTCATTTGATGTGTTAATTTTTCAAATATTTTATTCATCTTATATCCCCTTTTTATTGGGCAAAGCCCAAGAAAAATTCCTCGCGACTGAAGCTACGCCTTTGGCGAGAAGAAACTTATCTAATTGTTTCCTTTTTTACGGAAGTGAATCCCGCAAAAATTTCTCACTACTATTAGTACGCCTTTGGCGAGAAAAATTTAATGAATTATAGTATAAATTTGGATATATCTTTCTAAAATATACTACATTGCTTTGCTATTTTTTAATGACATTATACAACTTTAGTCTATTGATGTCAAGTTTATTTAGTAATTTTATATATGTTACCTTCGTAATATAATTTATATTCAAAGTAACAACTGTACATTTATACTTATTTTAGGGAAATTTAGATACCATTTGTCCTAATAAAAATATAGGGAATTATCAATATGAAACATATAAGAATAGCAACATTTGGTTTTTTTATCACCTTAATTGGCGCAACAATTTTAATGAGTACAACTGTTTTTGCTAAAAACAAAGAAAGTCAATCTAGTAGATTAGCTGCACTTGCAAAATATACTAGAGTTGTAGGAACTATCGAAAAATACTATGTAGATGATATAAATATAAGTGCTATCGTCAACAAATCAATTGATGGTCTTATGTCGAACCTTGATGCTCACTCTTCTTTTTTAGACAAAAAAGGATTTAAAAATTTAAAAATACAAACGGACGGTGAATTTGGTGGTCTTGGCATTACGGTTGGCATGAGAAGAGGTGCCCTGACTATTATATCTCCTATTGAAGGAACTCCAGCAGATAAAGCGGGTGTAAAAGCGGGAGATATCATACTAAAAATTAATGATTTATCTACTCTAAATATGACTATCGATGAAGCAGTTAGCCACATGAGAGGAAAACCTAGAACAAAGATCGTTTTAACAATAGTAAGAAAAGGTGAAGCCAAACCTATCAAAATTAAAATCATAAGAGATATCATAAAGATTAATTCAGTATATACAAAAGTGATTAAAAATGACAATATTTTGTATCTTAGAGTTACAAGCTTTGATAAGAAAGTTGTAAAAAAAGCAAAAGAAGCTCTTTTGAAGCATAAAAATATCAAAGGAATTATACTAGATCTTCGAAATAATCCTGGCGGGCTTTTAAATCAAGCTGTTGGGTTAGTTGATCTTTTTGTAAACAAGGGCATAATTGTTTCTCAAAGAGGAAGAAATAAAGAAGAAGATATAAAATACGATGCAACCACAAGTGCCACTTTGACAAATGTTCCTATGGCAGTCTTGGTAAATGGCGGTAGTGCGAGTGCGAGTGAAATCGTCAGTGGCTCACTTCAGGACCATAAAAGAGCTATCATAGTTGGGGAAAGAACTTTTGGTAAAGGAAGCGTTCAGGTAATATTGCCGATAAACGATACTGAAGCTTTACGACTTACAATAGCAAGATATTACCTACCAAGTGGGCGAACTATACAAGCAGTAGGTGTAAAACCAGATGTTATAGTAAGTGCAGGAATTGTACCTCACAAAGTGGATGAATTTTCAATTAAAGAAAAAGAGTTAAAAAAACATTTGACGGTCGAACTCAACAAAATACAGAAGAAAAAAATAAAAATTAAGAAAACAGATAAAAACATCATAACACCAGCGGATGTATTGAAAGATATGCAATTAAAAACAGCGATAGATGCGATAAAAATACTATCTATAGCAAAAGAAAATTAGGAGAAAAAAGTGCAAAAAAAAGAGTTACTTTATGAAGGAAAAGGAAAGAAACTTTATAAGACAGATGATGACTTGTTGATTGTCAGTGTCTTTAAAGATGACTTAACAGCATTTAATGCCCAAAAGACTGGAAGTGAAGTAGGAAAAGGTGCACTTAATTGTAAAATAAGCACACAACTCTTTCATCTCTTGGAAAGCCATGGGATAAAAACTCACCTTGTAAAAACGCTAGATGACTCATCTCAACTAGTGAAAAAAGTTGATATAATTCCTCTTGAAGTTGTTGTTAGAAACATAGCAACTGGTTCTTTGACAAAAAGATTAGGCATAAAAGATGGGACTAAACTACCTTTTTCTTTAGTAGAATTTTATTATAAAGATGATGCTCTTAATGATCCATTGGTCAATGATGAGCATTGTTTGATGATGGATTTAGTAAAGAGCGAAAGTGACCTTGAAGAGCTTAAGAGACTTGGACGAGAAATAAATAGCATACTAAAAAAATTCTTTGAAATTAGAGGATTGAATTTAGTTGATTTCAAAATTGAATTTGGAGTTGATAGTGAAGGAAACATCTTGCTTTCAGATGAAATCAGCCCTGATAGTTGTAGATTTTGGGATATAAAAACAAATGAAAAACTTGATAAAGATAGATTTAGACAAGGTTTAGGAAATGTAAAAATGGCCTATGAAGAAATTTTAAAAAGAATATTAGAAAACAAATAAATATTAGAGTTAAATGAGATACTCTATGCAAAGCATAAGCATGAGGCAGAGGAATTTTTGCGGAATTCACTTCCGAAAGAAAAATAAGTTAAATAGAATAACTCTATGCAAAGCATAAGCATAAGTTCGAGGAATTTTTGCGGAATTTACTTCCGAAAGAAAAATAAGTTAAGATAGAATAACTCTATGCAAAGCATAAGCTTTAGTGAGAGGAATTTTTGCGGAATTCACTTCCGAAAAAAGGAGACAGTTAAATGAAAATAATAGTAAATACACATTTAAAAAAAGGCGTTTTAGACCCTCAAGGAAAAGCAGTTCATCATGCACTTCTAGCCTTGCAATTTGATGAAGTTGAAAATGTAAGAATTGGAAAGCAAATAATTTTACAAATAGAAGATGGTGATAAAACGAAAACTCTAAAAAGAGTAGAAAAAATGTGTGAAGATTTACTGGCAAATACCGTTATAGAAACTTACACTATAGATATAGAGGATTGATATGAAAATTGTTGTTGCTGTATTTCCAGGGACTAATTGCGAGATAGATACAAAATACGCTTTTGAAAAGATTGGTTGCGATGTTGAACTTGTTTTTCATAAAATTGATACTTTACCAAAGAAAACTGATTTGGTAGTTTTACCTGGCGGTTTTAGCTATGGCGATTATCTACGCAGTGCTGCAATTGCAAGATTTTCACCTATCATGAAAGCTGTAATTGAGTTTGCAAATAGAGGCGGTCAAGTTCTTGGTATTTGCAATGGTTTTCAAATGCTACTTGAAGCAAATCTTTTGCCTGGAGCCATGAAAAGAAATCAAAAAACACATTTTATATCAAAATACCAACACTTAAAAGTTATAAACAATAACAATACCTTTTTAAAAAAACTAAAAGTAGGAGATATTCTAAATATCCCCATAGCTCATGGAGAAGGAAACTACTTTATTAGCGAAGATAAAATAAAAGATTTGTATGACAGCGAACAAGTCATATTGGAGTATTGCGATAGTGTTGGAAATATAGAAAATCCAAATGGTTCACTCAGTCAAATCGCAGGGCTTTGCAATAAAAATAAAAATGTATTTGGACTAATGCCTCATCCTGAACGAGCTATAGAAGGGATACTAGGCTCTAGCGATGGAGTTAAAATGCTAGAAGGTTTTTTGAAGTAGATTGATGAAACTTTTTATCATTTTTTTATTTTCTTTTTCGCTTCTGTTTGGAGCAATACAAGATACAAACAGTAGTGATGTCAACAATACAATACAAAAAAAGCAAACCATATTTTTATCCTATGAAAATATCCCAGAAAAAGTTTTTGTAAATCAAGTATTTTCCATAAAAGTCAAAGCTATTATCACCGTAAGTGGCTTTGATAAGATAAAAAATAAAATTTTATCCGAAAATGGCATTAAAATTATAAATGCTAACGAAAATTGGAAATGGTATAACGATGAAATATTTTATAAAACTTTTTACTTAAAAGCGACAGATAAAAATGCCACTATGCCTCAAATGAATTTTGAGTTATACAAAGATGGCAATCTTATTAATTCGCAAAAATTTCCAAAACTAAAACTTAACATTATCAATTTAAATACAGATAAATATTTTTCACATGTAATAGCAGACTCTTTGAGAGTACTCAAAAGCAAAACAACCAACTTTGATGAAAAAAATCTCATTGTAGTGTTGGAGATTGAAGCTAAAAATTCAAACTTAAAAGACTTCAAACTCTCTTGGGTAAAAAGAGATGGTATAGATTCAAAATTTGACAATACTCCTATATATAAAATCTATTACTACGCAATAATTCCCAAATATACTAAAAATTTTATCTTCACCTATTTTAATACCAAAACAAATAGTTTTATTAAAAAGCAGATAAAGATAGTTGTTGATAGTGATGAAGTAAGTACTCAAAGTGATTTAAATCCCAAAGATGGTACTTTTGTTATATATAAAAATATCTCTTTTGGTTTGCTTTTTTTAGCATTATTATATCTCTTAATTAGGCGTAGAAGATTGGTTTATTTTTTAGCACTTATCTTACTTGTTATTTATTATTTTATAGACACCAATCCTTTTAATAGCATCAAGATACCAAAAAATACAAAAGTACAAATACTCCCCACAAGAAACTCTACTGTCTTTTACATAACACCTCGTGTTTTATATGTTCAAAAGATAATGAAAAGAGAAGACTACATAAAAATCATCCTTCCAAATGAAAAAATTGGTTGGATAAAGGAACAAAATGCTAGCAACAATTAAGTCGTTGACCATCATGCTACAGTTTGTTATCACAGTTTTGATAACGATAGTTTTAATGTATATCTTTAAAAATCGTACCCATGAGATAAGACGAGGTTGGGCAAAAATGCAAACTTTTTTGATAAATTTTAAAATTATTCAAAGAGGCAAAGCAGACAAAAGAGCAAAAATGATACTTATAAACCATCAAAGTTTATTGGATATCACATCTCTTGAAGCTATATATCCTAAAAATCTATGTTGGGTTGCAAAAAAAGAGATAAGAGATATACCGTTGTTCGGGTACATCTTAGAAGCACCAAAAATGATAATAATAGACAGAAAAGATAGAAGATCACTAGTAAAAATGTTTAAACAAGCCAAAGAGAGGATTAGCGAAGGAAGAGTTATAGCCATTTTCCCTGAAGGCACAAGAGGCAGAGGTACTAAACTATTAAAATTTCAAAGTGGAGCAAAGTTTTTAGCAAAAAAATTAGATTTGCTAGTGCAACCTGTAGTTGTAGCAAATAGTAAATATATACTTGACTCACAAAATTTCAAGGCTCACAGTGGAAATATAATAGTAAAATATCTTGATTTGGTAGATCCAAAAAATGATGAAAATTGGTATGAAAATACAAGAAAAAATATGCAAAAAACATTAGATGAACTAAACAAAGAGATCAAGCTTTGATTTTGACAATAACAACAACAAAGAACTTTGCAGAGTGACGCTCGTGCTTTAGTAGCGTGTGAATTGTTTAGGAATTTACTTCCTAAACAAGATGACAATAAAATAAGTCTTCTTGGCAAAGCCAAAGCTTTAGTCGCGAGGAATTTTTTCGGAATTCACTTCCGTAAAAAGGGGACAATAATATGAAACGATTTTTAGGTCAAAAGAAAATACTTCGTATTTATATTGACAACCAAGACAAATATGAAGGTAAACCTTTGTGGGAAGAGATACTTAAAAAAGCTAAAGACTTAGACTTAGCTGGTGCCACTGTTTTCAAAGGAGTAGCTGGAATTGGTGCACACAGTGAAATTAGAAGCTTTAATGTATTTACTATATCACAAGAGCTTCCATTAGTGATAGAAATTATTGACTCAGAAAACAAGATCATAAATTTTATAGATAAAATTGATTTCATGATAAGTGAAGGCATCACAACTATGTCTGATACACAAGTTATAAAATACAAGCACAAGTAGATAAAATAAATGAGTCTTTCGCTTTTGATGTATATCGGATTTGGTGGTTTTTTTGGTGCAATTTCTAGGTTTTTAATTTCTAACTTCATGCAAAGACAATTTACTATGCTTTTTCCTATAGGAACTTTGAGTGTAAATATACTTGGTAGTTTTATCATGGGTTTTATGGCTATGTTTTTTCAAAATATGATTGAACCTCAGTATAAAGCATTTGTCATGACTGGATTTTTAGGTGCATTAACAACTTTTTCAACTTTTTCTTTAGAAAATGTAAATATGTTGCAAGATGGGGACTACGGCAGAGTTGCGATAAATATAACATTAAATGTCTCTTTGACTTTGGCAGCAACTATTTTAGCAATTATCTTATTCAAAAAAATATATATATAAAACTTTACTTGATAGTTATCAACTAAAGTTTTATTAGTAATTTAATTTAACCTTCTTGAAAATTTCCATATATTATGCTATAATAAACTCTAAATTTAACAAATTAAGGAGAAATTATGGCTAAACATCAATTTCAAACAGAAGTTACACAACTTTTGGATCTCATGATCCACTCTCTATACTCAAATAAAGAGATTTTTTTAAGAGAGCTTATATCAAATGCATCTGATGCTATGGATAAACTACATTTTTTAACACTGACTGATGATGCATATAAGGCATTGAAGTACAAGCCTAAAATCAAAATAGAGTTAAATAAAGATAAAAAAACTCTAAGTATCAGTGATAGTGGAATAGGCATGAACGAAGAAGAGTTGATAGAAAACCTTGGAACAATTGCAAAAAGTGGTACAAAATCTTTTCTTTCAAATTTGAGTGGAGATAAGAAAAAAGATTCACAACTCATTGGTCAATTTGGAGTAGGTTTCTACAGTGCTTTTATGGTAGCAAATAAAATAGAAGTTTTAAGTAAAAAAGCTGGTGAAGATCAGGCATGGAAATGGGTCAGCGAAGCTACTGGTGAGTATGAAATCAAAAAGGCAAAAAAAGCTGATTTTGGAGTTAAAATTACACTACATATAAAAGATGATGAGAGCGAGTTTTTAGAATTTTACAAAATAGAAGATATAGTTAAAAAATACTCCAATCATATCCCTTTTGGAATATATATGGATAAAGAAGAAACAATTCCTAGCGAAAAAGAGGGCGAAGAGCCTAAAAAAGAGATCAAAGAGATACAAGTAAATAAAGCTTCGGCACTTTGGACACTAAACAAAAGAGACTTGAAAGACGAAGAGTATAAAGATTTTTACAAACAAATTTCGCATGATAGTAGTGATCCATTTTTGTGGGTGCATACCAAAGCTGAGGGAACAATAGAGTACAAAACACTATTTTATATTCCATCGACTCCTCCAATGGATCTTTTTAGAGTTGATTATCAACCTGGGGTCAAACTTTATGTCAAAAGAGTTTTTATCACTGATGATGAAAAAGAGCTACTTCCGACATATCTTAGATTTATCAGAGGCATCATAGATGCTGAGGATTTACCACTAAATATTAGTCGTGAAATACTTCAGAAAAACAGAATTTTAGAAACAATCAAAAGAGCTTCTATCAAAAAAATCTTAGGTGAATTAAAAAAATTAAAAGAAAAAGATAATGGAAAATATCTAGAATTTTACAAAAACTTCGGAAAAGTTTTAAAAGAAGGACTTTATGGTGATTTTGAAAACAAAGACACTTTACTTGATCTTGTGCTTTTCAAATCTAGCAAGAGAGATGGATTGATTAGCCTAAAACAATATAAAGAAGAGATGCAAGAAGATCAAAAGAGCATTTACTATATCACAGGTGAAAACATAGCATTGCTTAAAAATTCTCCATTATTAGAGCAATTCAAAGCTAAAAATATTGAAGTTCTTTTACTCGATGAAGAAGTTGATGCTATCGTGATTCCTATGGTTCATGAGTATGACAAAACTCCTATAAAACCAGTCAATAATTCTGACATTGATGAAGAGATAAAAAATGAAGAGAAAGTCAGCGAAGAAGACAAAAAAGAGATGAGTGAAATCTTAGTAAAAATGAAAGAGATATTAAAAGACGATACAAAAGATGTTAAAATTTCATCAAGACTTAGTGATTCACCTTCTGTTTTGGTTTATGATAAAAATGACCCTGATTTTCAAATGCAAGAAATGTTAAAGCAGATGGGTCAAGACAATCTTCCAAAAGTAAAACCTATTTTAGAGGTAAACCCAAAACACGAGATTTTTAGAAAAATTATAGAAAATAAAGATTTTTCGAGTCTTCAAGATATATCATTTTTGCTACTAGATCAAGCGAAATTGTCTGAGGGCATAAAGATAGATGATGTGGCTAGTTTTTCAAAAAGATTAAATAAATACATAGCAAAAGCACTATAAAACAACCGTATGTGAAGCTCTAAGCTTCACATACGGCAAGTTAGTTTTGCTTCAAGTATTTTATGATATCTTTTTTCAATTCATCTGCATCTTTTGAAAATGCAAAACATTGTTTGTCGGAACAAGCTTGAAGCAAATCTGTATCACCTTCAAGTATATATAAATAGGGATAATTTATCTCCTTTTTTATTTTCCTAATAGCAGAGAGTCTATTTTTCGGAGCTTTTAAGTCAATTTGTGTTTTCTTTGCAATCATCACAAGTTCAATCGCACTAGGATAGGCACTAGGATAGTTTTTTATTTTCTTTGCATTGTTAGAAAGCATAAATTGTGCTTTTTCATATAATTTTATATCTCCACTCAATAAAGAAAGAGTAAATAAATCTTTGATTATAGAAACTTTTGCACTCTTGTAACTTGCATCTTCTAGTGGTGCCGCTGATTTAAAATCGCTATCAGAAAGGTACCAAGTATCCTTTATATAAAACTTTCGCATAGCCTCATTTGCTAGAGATAGTGCTTTGTTTAAATACCTTTTATCTTGAGTATATGTGAAAGATTTTATAAGAGAATCAATAAAAAAAGCATAATCTTCAAGCATAGCTTTAACTTTAAGATCTTTGCCTAAAAGAAGCTGATGATATAAAATATCGTGTTTTTGTAACTTTTGTAAAATGCTATCCACTAATGCAAGTGCTTTTCTAGGATACTTTTCATCTATATTTCCTGCTTCAAAAAGTGCACTTGCCATCAAAGAATTCCACGAAGTCAAAAGTTTATCATCGATAAACGGATACTTAACTTCACTTCTTAAATTTTTAAGAACTTTTTTTGCTTTATCTAAATTTGAAGGAATTTTATCTTTATCTACATACGGATTTGAAGTTTCATGTTCAAAATTTCCTCTTTTTGTTATATTTAGATATTTAAGTATCTCTTGGGCATTCTTATCTTCAAATCCTGCATTTTGCAAAGATTTTTTTGCTTTATCAAAGTTAAAAACAAAATACTTTCCTTCGTCTCCTTCACCATCAGCATCACTAGCACTCTTATACAAAGAGCCATCAAAAAACCTAGCATCCATATTTTCAATTGTCTTATTAACCACATCTTTTGTAAATTGTGTTGGTTTTATCGCATAAAGTTTTGAGTAAGCTTCAATTAATTCAGCATTTGTATAAAGCATTTTTTCAAAATGAGGAATAATCCAATTTTCATCAGTACTATATCTAAAAAATCCACCCTCTATCTGGTCATTTATACCGCCATTCGCCATGGCTTCGAGAGCATCTTCACTCATAAATAGTGCATCTTGATTTTTCGTGACTCTGTAAACATCCAAGAGTGTATCAAATGTGCTAGCATGAGGAAATTTTGGAGCTTGACCGATACCCTTATTTATCTCATCAAAACTTTCTTTTACACTATTTACAAACTCATCCACAACGCTCATGTTTATTGATTCAGAAGTAACTTTTACGCTTGTATATTGATTTATAGCTTTTGTTATACTTTTTGCACTTTTATCAATCTCTTTAGGATTGTCTTTAAATTTTTTAGCGATAAAGCTCATGATATCTTTGAAGCTAGACATACCTCCATTTGGATGTGCAGGCATGTATGTAGCAGCAAATATCACTTCTTTATTTGGTGTCATGACGATACTAAGTGGCCATCCGCCGCCTCTTTTATTTAGCAAATAATAAACATCTTGATAGTATTTATCGATGTCAGGTCGCTCTTCTCTATCTACTTTTATTGAAACATAGCTATCATTTAAAACTTTAGCACTATTAACATCTTCAAAAGTCTCTCTCTCCATCACATGACACCAATGGCAAGTGCTATATCCAATGGATATAAAAATTAGCTTATTTTCTTTTTTAGCCTTAGTAAAAGCTTTATCTCCCCAAGCAAACCAATTTACAGGATTATGGGCATGTTGCCTTAGATATGGAGAATCCTCATTTATCAACTCATTTGTATATTTATATTCACTAGCTTGCAAATTCATAATAATTACCAAAAATAAAAAGAGTTTAATTGCTCTTTTCATATTTTACAAATTTGTAGTTTTGTTTTGCTAGTGCCATAACGCCACCTAGTAAATCTACAACTTTATATCCGTTTTTTCCCAAGAAATCAGAAACAATTCTACTTCTATGCCCTGTTCTGCATACTACAGCAAATTTTTCGCCTGGTTTAATATAAGCATTTAATTTTTTAAGAAATTGTGGAACATTATATTTTCCCTGTCCGTCAAAAAACATGATAGTTTTTGAACCTTTTATGATACCAGATTCTATCCACTCAGCAGGAGTTCGAATATCTATTATTTTAATTCCTGAACTCACAACTGCAGGGGTTATTGGAATATTTATCACTTCAGCAAAAGCGAAATTTAACAACAATAGTAATCCTAATACAATTTTTTTCATACTTATCCTTCTATAATTTTTGATTATTTTATTTTAGCAATGATTTGTAAATATATTTTTAACTAACCAAACCAGCTTCACTCAAAAACGGTGAATGTATGTAAGATATCTTTTTAATTTTATCGTATTTGGCATAGGAGAGCGAGAGTTTATCTTTTGCTCTAGTAGTTGCCACATAAAAGAGCCTTCTCTCTTCTTCTAAGCTTCCGCCCTTACTCATGAGTTTTCGATTTGGAAATCGTCCGTCCATCAAATCTATCACAAAAACTTCTGTGAACTCCAAGCCTTTGCTCGCGTGGATACTCAAAAGATTTACACCCTCTCCCTCGCTCATTTCACCACTTCCAAGAGTGATGGCATTTAAAAATCTCTCATTTGAAGAGTAGTTTGAAGAAATGTCGCCCAAAAGATATCCTTTTGTATATATCCTCTCTTTTGCAGCTTTTTTTAGCTCATTATCGACGCTTCCATCTTTTTTAGTGCCTCTTTGTGTTGCCAGTAAATCTGCTATACTATCAAATAACTCACTTGAGAGCACATGTGATATAAGAGTTTTTGGATTTTTGATTTTAGTTGTGTTTTTCAGAAATTTATAAAAATAGTATATGAATTTTGCTCCATCCTCGCTGAGTCTTGAGTGTTTCAAAACTGGATTTGATAAAAAAGACTCTTCAAAACCTAGTTTGTAAAATCTCCCCACACTACCAAACTCAAAATTCTCATCAAAAAGTCCAAGCTGATAATTCTTAACTCTACTTTTAAATGGATTTGATATCTCTTGGGGATGAAAAAAGCCTCTATATATATCCCCACTTCCAAGTTTAAAAAGTGCCTCAAAAATCTCTTTAGACAGAGCTGAACCGATGCCCTTCGCATACTCAAAGATATGGATAAAACTCATCATGTCTTTTGGATTTATCACAACACTTATCATGTCAATCATAGCTTTTACTTCACGAGAATCGAAAAAACTAACTCCCCCTTTTCGTTTACAATTTATATCTAATTCCCGCAGAGTTGCCTCTATGCCATCTGCACTTGCATTATTTCTAAATATCACAGCAATTTGTTCATGTGGCGTAGTGCTCTGCTTTATCAAGCTTGAAATCGAACTGTACTGATTAAACAATTCGTCGTAAACCAAAAGCTTTGGAGCTTCGCACTCTCCAATTCTCGTGACTTCTAGCTCTTTATCGTATAGTCTAGGATTATTTTTGATAACTCTATTTGCTAAAGAGAGTATCTTCTTTGTGGAGCGATAATTTTTATTTAGTTTAAATACTCGTGCATTTTCATACCTTTCTTTAAATGAGCCGATAATTTCTATATCTGCTCCATTAAAAGCATAAATACTCTGGTCATAATCACCCACACAAAATAGAGATTTTTTATTAAAAGCATCTATAAGTGAGTTTTGCAAAATATTCGTATCTTGATACTCATCTACTAAAACCTCTGAAAACTTTATGTCGTGATTGTTTTTCAGAGCATCTCTCATTAAGATAAGCAAATCATTAAAATCTACATATCCATACTCTTTTTTTAAATCTTTAAACTCTTCAAAGATATCTTCATAAATATCAAAGTACGCACCATGCTCATTTCCATTCTCTTCAAGCCACTGTGAAAAACTACAATTTAATGATGAATTTTGGTACAAAGAAAATGTATCATATAGATAAGAAGAGAGATAAGGTTTGATGGGTGAGTCTATATGGTCAAATCTCCTTTTTGCATGTATAGTTTTTAAGAGAATTTTCAAATCTTTTGGAGTTTTCAGCTTTATGTTTCTGCCTATTTTTCTTAAAAGCTTATAACTGACTGCATGAAATGTGCCTGATTCTATCTTGTCAACAATGCTTTTATCAAAATGCCTTTGCACTCGCTCTAACATTTCACTAGCTGCTTTGTTTGTAAATGTTAGAAGAAGTATATGTTCAGGTTTTACCCCTTCATTTAAAAGATAAGCAATACGTGCTACAATAGTAGAAGTCTTGCCCGTCCCAGCACTTGCTACTATAAGATTTGAGCCTGCATCTGTAGTTGCAGCCTTTAATTGTTCTTGGTTTAGTCGTGAAAGTGGCATTTTTTTCCTTTAAGAGGTGCAATTATATAGAAAAGTTATTTAAATAAAGCCAAAAATAACCGATATGATAGTATAATTTAAAAATTAAAATTTTAGGAGCACCAAATGAGAAGAAGTGGTTTTACAATGGT
>JAADIZ010000081.1:1484-3721 GCA_013151055.1 Campylobacterota bacterium | reverse complement strand
ATTTTAGGAGAAATTAGGTGTTGACACAGAATTTATTACAGTCCCGAGGTTCATTCACATGGGTTTTAGCTTTAAAACCTCTTTATAGTCCACTCCACTGCTAAAATAATAGTTTGCTTTTGCTATCTCATAGTTGTTTAAGGCTTGGTTATAGAGTGCTTGATTTATCGTCTTTTTGCTTAGGGCATCGAGGTAGGCTATATTATCGACTATGCCATTTTGAAATTTTGTTAAAATTATATCATAAACACTCACAGCCATATCTAGGGCACTCTTTGCAGAAGCTACTTTTGATTTTTGGGTAGCTAATTTTTTGATAGCCAAATCAAAAACCATCTTCTCTTTTGCTTTTGCATAGTTTAACTGCTCTTTTTTTACCATCTTTGCTAAAATGGCAGATTGTCTTTTACTTGAACTTGAGGAGTCATATAGATTAAGTGAAAAGCTAAGCATGAGTTGATTTTGCGTATCTGGTAAATCTTTTAATAGCCCTTCGTTGTAATCGCTATAGTGATAAACATTTACACTATCTTCAAATCTTATCTTAGGTTTTTTTATCGCAGTTACTTGGGCAATATTTTCATTTGCAGCTTTTAAACCAACTTGTAGTGCTTTTATGCTTGAGCTTGATTGATACTTTAAATTGAGTATATCAGGTAGTTTTGAGTCATCGACAGAGCTAATTTTTTCACCTGCTAAAAGAGAGAGATTTTGATATAGATAATCTCTTTGATACTTCAAATCATCTACGATATATCTGTTTGATTCGTATTCGGATTGGAGTTTTAAAACTTCATCGATAGTCACCATTTGTATATCATACTTTTGTTTCTCCCTTTTGTATTGGGCATATAAAGTTTTTGATTTATCTTTGTATGCCATTATATTTTCATCGATGGTTTTTACTTGATAAAAAAGTGTTACAACTTGCAAAAGTATCTCTTTCGTAGATGCCTTTACTCCTAGTTTTGTTGATTCTAGCTCGAAACCTTTTTGTCTTTTGATGGAGCTATTTTTACCACCATCATACAAATCAATACCGAATTTCAGATATCCCACTGATGTTGCACCCACTTGAGTGGAGCGAGTATCCAAGTCAAGTCTAGTATAGTTTGCACCTATATTTATGGTAGGATTTAGTGTGTTTGAAACACTCTTTAGTGTCTCTTTTTTAGAGGCTACATCATAATTTAAAGCTTTTATATTTACATTGTTTTTAAGTGTCATCTCTATTATCTCTTTCAGGCTTGAAGCATTTAAAACAAAAGGTAGAAGAGTTAAAAAAATTAGTTTTTTATATAAGTTGTTCATCTGTATTTTCCTTGATTTGGATTTTTTTATCCTTGATTGTCAAAATCTTATCGCAAAATGGCAACAATCTATCGTCATGTGTTACCATGATGATAGTGACATTTTGCTCTCTTGTGATTCTTTTGAGCATCTTCACAACACTTATAGCCCTATGTCTATCGAGTGCGGCAGTTGGCTCATCTGCTAGTATTATGTCTGGTTCATTTGCCAAAGCTCTGGCTATTGCTATCCTCTGGTTCTGTCCGCCACTAAGCTCACTTGGCATATTGTGAAGTTTGTCACTCATGTCAAGATAATCCAAAAGCTCTTTTACTCTAGCTTTTACAACCTTTGGAGATTCCCCATTTTGGTACGGAAGAAGTGAGATATTTTCCTCAATATTCAAAAATGGTATAAGATAGTGAGCTTGAAAGATAAAACCTATCTTCTGCCTTCTTAGAGCTCTGTCATCTTTAACTCTCCATCTATTTTCATATACCACCTCATCTCCTATCTCAATTTTTCCACTTGTTGGTTCCAACACACATCCAAGCATCATCAAAAGTGTTGTTTTGCCCGCTCCACTTGGGGCTACAAGGGCTACAAATTCGCCTCTATTTAGAGTAAAATCTGCACCATCTATGACAGTGACTTCACTCTCGCCTTTACCAAATTTTTTTACTAAATTTTCTATTTTGATTGATTGATTTTCATGCATCTCATCCCCCTATCGCTTGTGATGGGCCGGTTTTCACAACTTTATATATACCAAAAAGCGAAGCAAATACTGAGGAGATTAAAATAATCCCAAAGAGACTAAAAGCATCACTTGTTTCAAGCACTATTCTTTTTGGAAAACCTCCACTTATCATTCTTGCAAAGATATTTCCTGATATAAAAGCCAAAACCCCAAGTGTGATAGTTTCTTGTATAATCATCTTTGAAAT
>JAADIZ010000081.1:0-1413 GCA_013151055.1 Campylobacterota bacterium | reverse complement strand
GCAATTATCACGATAGAAACTATGATGAGAATGATAGTAAACATACCAATTTGTTTTGATGATTTTTTTATAACCTTTTCAAGCAACAACCTAGTCTGTTGGGCTCTTGTAAAGACTTTTTTATGTGTTGTAAATTCTATATTTTTTGCTACAAGTTGCGGATTGTAACCATCTTTTATTTTGGCTATTATCGCATTTACGAGGTGCGGATTACCACCTTTTATGCCTCTGTTGTCATCACTTCTAATTCTCTCATTTGTATATGTAAACTGTAAAACTTCAGCATCTTTGAGGCTCGTAAATATAAGATAATCTCCACCATTTGAAACTGTATCTTTTGTGATACCAACCACCTTAAACTTATCTCTTCCCATCTTTATATATTCGCCTAGTTTATAGTTGGTTTTTTGCGAAACTACTATCTCATAATGCTGTTTTTGTATGACTCTGCCCTCTATTAGTTTAGCTTTGTTTATCACATCAATTTTACCAAAAGGGTCATATCCCACTAACATAACTTTAAAATCACCATATCTGTTTTCCATCTGAAATGTCTGAAAAGTGATAGCCTCAGCATACTTGATACCATCTTGATATGAGATTTGATTTTTTAAATCTTCATGTACTTTTGAAGTCTGTGCAAATGGTCCAAGTGTGTCTTGTTGCACTACCCAGATGTCTGCTTTTATATCACTAACTAGGACTTTTGCATCAAAAACCATACCTCGATAGACACCTATCATGATGATGACGATTCCCAAAAGTACACCAACACTAATAGCAGTAATAACAAACTTGCTAAGAGAGTGTGTGATATCTTTATATGCTAGATTAATCATGATATATTTTCATACCATCTTTTAAAGGTATCTTCTTTGAATCTGGCACGACCAATTTTTCATCAACACTCACACCTTTAGTGGCTGCCATTTTATCCTCATATGCTAAAATCTTAAGTGGTTTAAATCTTACAACATCACCTTTTAATATCCAAACACCATTTTTTTCTTTATATATACTAAGTGCTTTTGTTGGTATTTTTACTATATCTTTTAGTGTGGATATATCGATTTTTACAACCGCTTGCTCCTGCAAATAAAATGGTATAGGAAGATCGTCAAAAGCTATATCAATCTCTCTTTCATAAGTTATGTTGTTATTTATAGGATTGATATTTACGACTCTGCCACTATATACTTTTTGAGATGAGCGAAGTTTCATAGAAGCCTTATCTCCAATTTGAACTTCACCACTTACTCTTGTGTCGATGAAAGTTTGCACCCAAACATCTTTTGGATTTACTATCTCTATAAGTGTCTGATTTGGCATGATAATTTGATAATTTACAACAAGTTTTCTTGTAACATACCCGCTAACAGGTGCTTTTATAGTATAGTGAGCCAATTTTTTTTC
>JAADIZ010000198.1 GCA_013151055.1 Campylobacterota bacterium | reverse complement strand
TGTCTCAATTGATAATCCAGTGGTCACATAACAATCTTTTTATAGCTCTTATGTTAGTTTCTGCAGCGGCAATAGTACTAGGAATGGGACTTCCAACAACAGCGGCTTATGTGGTTTTAGTTGTTCTCTCAGCTCCTGCATTGGTCGGTTTGATGTTAGACCCAGCAACTGCCGCACTTGTGAGTGCAGGAGTAAATGTGCCTCAAGCTACGATGTATCTGCTCTCTGCTCACTTGATGGTATTTTGGCTTGCTCAAGTCTCAAATTTGACTCCACCTGTTTGTTTGGCTGCATTTGCAGGAGCTGCGATAGCGGGGACACCTCCCATGAAGACTGGATTTAGAGCCTTGTCGCTCGGGAAAGCTTTTTATATAATGCCCCTTCTTTTTGCATTTAGCCCACTTATCACAGGAACTTGGCCAGAAAAATTTGAAGTTTTTATTTTTGCAATACCTGGTTTTTTAGGAATAGCCGCAATTTCTGAGGGATTTTGGGATACAAAAATGACTATATTTGAAAGAGGTTTGTTTGTGATTGCCACTATACTTCTTTTTTCTCAAGATTCTGTTTTTCATTTGAAAAGTTATTTTGATTTAGTGCAAATTACAAATATTGCAGGAATTGCCGTGATGGTATTTGCTATGATTATTCATAAGGCTCGCTATAGAAAATTGATTTTACAAAAGGCTTTATAAGTGATACATGATTATTTGATAATTGGCGGAGGAATTATTGGTTTAAATATAGCAAGAGCACTGAAATTGCAAAACAAAGAGGCTAGTATTGTTGTTATAGAAAAAGAGAGCGAAGTTGGCATGCACAGTAGCGGAAGAAATAGTGGTGTACTTCATGCAGGCTTTTACTATAGTGCAAATTCATTAAAAGCAAAATTTACTCGTGATGGTAATGCAAGTATGCAAAAATTTTGCACTTCGCGAGGATTAAATATAAACAAATGCGCCAAAATAGTAGTTGCACAAAATGATGAGGAAGTTGAAGGTCTTGAGGAGTTAAAAAAAAGAGGTGATATAAATGGGGTTGAGCTTCATTGGCTGAGCAAAGAAGAATTAAATGAAAAATTCCCACTCATAAAAACTCAAAAAAAAGCTCTATTTTCTCCAACAACTGCTACGGTTGACCCCAAAGTTGTCACTCTTGAATTTAAAAAATATGTACAAGAGTTGGGTGTAGAAGTTTTAACAAATACTGTTTATGAAAAAAGAGTATACGAGTATGAAATTCAAACAAACCAAGGCTTCATGAAGTTTAGAAAACTGATAAATTGTGCGGGATTATATGCTGATAAGATAGCCAAAGATTTTAATTTTGGTCATAAGTATGTGATTATTCCTTTTAAAGGTATATATCTCAAGGATAAGCACAATGTGTGTGGACTTACTACAAATGTTTATCCTGTTCCAAACCTTGCAAACCCGTTTTTAGGAGTGCATTATACCTATGCAGTAGAAAATAATAGCAAGATAGGACCTACGGCAATTCCTGCTTTTTGGAGGGAAAATTATAGAGGTTTTGATAATTTTAGTCTGAGCGAAATGGTACAGATTTTATACTATGAGGCGAAACTTTTCATCACAAATGCTTTTGGTTTTAGAAGTCTAGCTATAGGTGAGGTAAAAAAATACTCAAAAGCATATCTTTTAAATTTGGCAAAAGGATTGACAAAACCACTAGATATGAGTGGATTTGACTCTTGGAGTACTCCAGGAATTAGAGCACAACTGTTAGATACTACAACATTAGAACTCGTTCAAGATTTTGTAGTCGAAGGAGATGAAGTGAGCGTACATGTACTAAATGCAGTAAGCCCCGCATTCACCTCTTCTATACCATTTTCACAATGGGTTGTTGATAATTATATTAAACCTCATGTATAATAAATGGGACAAATTTCCATTTTTTATATTTCTTTATGTATGAAAAGTTTCTAGTTTTACATTTAGCTGGTCTGTTAGTGTATTTAGGTGCTCGGTCGCACTTGCTATCTCTTCTACACTTCTTGCATTTGTAGAAGAGATATTGTTGATTTCTTCAACTCTATCAACTATCAGCTCTATATTTTTGTTTGTTTCTTCAAAGTCATTTACTGTCTTATCACTTACTTTTACTGTTTGTACTCCCATATCAACTATTGTATTTATCTTATCCTCAACAGCTTGAGCTATATTTGCTAGCTCTTTTAATTTTCACTCATCCTAGAAGAAGCATCATTGATAGCTTGGACTATGACATTTATAGTTGCATTTATCTCTGTTAAGCTTTTTTGAGTTCGCTCAGCCAATTTTCTTACTTCATCAGCAACAACTGCAAAGCCTCTTCCGTGTTCTCCTGCTCTTGCTGCTTCTATTGCGGCATTTAGTGCTAAAAGGTTTGTTTGGTCTGCGATGTCACTTATGACATCTAAGATAGCCTTCACTTCGCTAGCATCACTTGACAGGGTTTCCATATTTAAAGAAAGTTCTATCTCTATTTGAGATGTTTCTTGTACTTTAGATGTTAAAGTGATAACATCATCTCTTGCCATCTCTAGATTTTCATTTGCTTTTATTATATCTTTTTTGCCCTCTTTGGCATTATTTACTGCTTCTTTTATCTCTTTTTGGATAGCTTTTGCCTTGGAGGTTGTTTGATTTACTATTTTAACTGAATTTTCAACATTTTTTCCAACACTCAAAGCCGTAGTTGAAAGTTCTGCCGAAATAGAGGCATTTTCACTCGATGTCGCTTTTGTTTCAGATATAAAGCCTCTTAGAGTTTTTGTTACGCTATAAAGGTTTTGGGCAATTTGAGCTATCTCATTTTTGCCTTTTATATCAAGAGTATTGCTAAAATCAAGTTTTGATAATTTTAGCAAAAAAGCATCTATCTCTTTGATTGGATTAAGAGCTTTTGCTATGATTGCAAATGAGAGAAGTGTTAGAAGTATTATAAACAGAGATAAACCAATAGCAATGTCCATGGTATCGCCAACTTTTTTATCTATTTCGGCTGATATTGAATTTAATTCTTTTTTACTATTTTTTATCCAAGGGTTTAGGGATTTAGTGATGATTTCGGCCTGTGAATCCCATTTTCTCATCACCTTATTTCCCTCGCTTAGACCATTTTTTATATATGTGTTTGCCATCACAACACCTATATTATAAAATTTGTCAAACTCTTTTTTAAATTTCTCTAGTTTTACTACCATGTCTTGTTTATTTTTATGATTTGCAATCAGATAGGCTAAAACTTTGTTTCCAGATACAAAATATTCTTTTGCATCATCTAAGCTCGCCTTATCATGAGTAACAGAAGCATCTGTAAGAAATTGTTGTATCTGAATCGTATCTTTTTGAAGTTCTAAAAAATTTAAAAGATCTGGTAAAATCTCATTTTTTTGTTTATTTGAATCATGTTGTACAAGATTCAAATTTATATGATTAAATATCCCGTTGATTAATAACAAACCAAGAATAAAAACAGCAACACCTGTTAAAATATATCTAATCTTCAAGTTACTCAAAAATCTCATGTGTACTCCAATATGATTAAATTAATTAAAAGAGTATCGGATTTTTACTTAGTCAAAACTTAAAAATATTACTATTATGTTGCAATTAATATTGTATTATATGATATTGTAGATAATAAATGTATATACATAAGAGGAGTAAACCCCAATATATGGGGTTTACATAGTATTTTATTTTTTTGTTACATCATACCTGGCATTCCACCCATTCCACCCATGTCTGGCATAGCTGGAGCAGATGCTTTATCTTCTTTGATATCACTTACAGTTGCTTCTGTTGTTAAAAGCATACTTGCTACTGAAATTGCATTTTTAAGAGCTATTCTTTCCACTTTTACGGGATCTACAATACCAGCTTCAAACATATCAAGATATTCGCCAGTTACCGCGTTGAAACCTACATTTTTGCTTCCATTTTCAAGCACTTTGCTTACAACAACACCAGCGTCATAGCCAGCATTTTCAGCTATTTGCTTTAATGGAGCAGTAATTG
>JAADIZ010000080.1 GCA_013151055.1 Campylobacterota bacterium | reverse complement strand
TTGCACCATTTTTATTTTTCTCTCTTTTTCAGTTGTAAAAAGTCGCATAATAGGAGGCTGAATTATAGGAACAAGTGCCATATATGAATAAGCTGCAACTGCGATAGCACCCATAAGATCAGGCGATAGTCTAGAAGCTACAAAAATTGATGTAGGACCATCAGCGCCACCTATGATAGATATAGCTGAAGCTTGTTTTAGTGTAAAATCAAATAGAGGAGTATATTGAGATAGAGCAACTGCTCCTACGAGTGAGCCAAATATCCCAAACTGAGCAGCAGCTCCTAAAAGTGCTGTTTTTGGGTTTGCGATAAGTGGTCCAAAATCCGTCATAGCGCCCACTCCCATAAATATAATCAATGGAAACATTTCATTCTTGATACCAGCATCAAAGAGTGTTCCTATAAAACCGCCATGCCCTATAATATCTGCAAGCGGTATATTTGCCAATAATCCACCAAAAGCGATAGGAAGCAGTAATAACGGCTCAAATCCCTTGGCAATTGCCAAATAAAAGAGTAAAAAAGTTATAAATATCATGATAACTCTTCCCCAGCTTTGAGCAAACTTACTGAGCGGTTCACCTAAAGCATTTTTAGCTCCTTCTTTTGGATTTAAAAACGCATAAATACCTGTAGTTCTGTAAAAATTTTTGAACATGCCTGAAATACTTTTTACAATATGCTGGTTAGTTTTAACTACTTTTTGAGTTTGAACAACATTTTCATTACTACTTGCATAAAGTGGGTTTGCCACAAAGCTAATCGCAAAAAATGTCAATAATACAAAAATTAAATTTTTCATTTTATTGTCCTTATAGCACAACTAGTGCTTGGCCATCTTCTACATTATCACCTTGTTTTACCAAAATAGCACTAACAACACCATCTTTTGGAGACACAATTTCAATCTCCATTTTCATAGCTTCCAAGACAAGGAGTATGTCGCCTTTTTTAACACTGTCTCCTACATTGCTTGCTATGCTAAATACTATTCCTGGCAGAGTTGCTTTAACTTCAAAACCACTTGAGTTTTGAACTGTTTGTTGACTTTTAGCTGGAGTAATGTTCTTAACTTCCACACTTGCGTCAAGACCTTCGCTCACTTGTACATTATATTTTTGACCATTTACTACTACTGTATATTCTCCATTGCTTGTTGTTGCCACTTTTACATTCCCCTCTTTTTTGTTTTTATCAATTTTTCTAACATTTACCTTTGCTTCACCTTTTAGAAAAGCGATACCTTTATCTTTACAAGAAGCTGCAATGAAGATATTTTCATCATTTATCTCTATCTTTTCTTTTTCTAAAATAACTCTTACATGTCCTAGTGATTTTGTTTCATCTTCATCAGCTATATCAACTGCATTTTTTGTAGTCGGCTCTAGCTTTAATTGTTTTGAAGCAAGTTCTACTATATCTGGATTTGGAGCAGTTGGGGTATGACCAAAATAGCCAAGTACCATCTTCCCATATCCCTCAGCAATCTTCTTCCAAGGTCCGAACATAACATTATTAAATGCTTGTTGAAAATAAAATTGTGAAACAGGAGTTACGCTTGTGCCATATCCTCCTTTTTCAACAACCTCTCTCATAGCTTTTATCACTTCTGGAAATTTTCCTAATATATTATTATCTCTCATCATTTGGGTATTTGCTGTTAGTGCTCCTCCTGGCATAGGAGAAAAAGGAATTAAAGGAGAAACTTGAGTAGCTTCTGGTGGCATAAAATAATCACTTAAACAATCTTTTAAAACCTCTTCATAAGTAAGTATTTTTTCTAATTCTAGCCCACCTAAATCATAATTTTTACCTTTTGTTGCGTGCAAAAGTGTTAAAATATCTGGCTGAGCAGTTCCTCCGCTAACTGGACTTGCTGCTAAATCAATTCCATCAATTCCAGCTTCAAGTGCTGCAAGATAACAAGCCACACTCACACCTGCTGTTTCGTGTGTATGAAGTCTTACATGAACACCTTGTGGAAGAAGTTTTTTAGCCATCTTGATAGTTTCATAAACCTTTTGAGGACTTGAAGTTCCGCTAGCATCTTTAAAGCAGATACTATCGTATGGAATACCAGTATCGAGTATATTTCTCAAAGTTTTTTCATAAAAAGCGACATCATGAGCTCCACTACATCCTGGAGGTAACTCCATCATGGTCACAACTGCCTCGTGTTTCAAACCATGGTAAGAAATTCTTTCTCCACTGTATTTTAAATTTTCGACATCATTTAAAGCGTCAAAATTTCTAATAGTTGTAGTTCCGTGTTTTTTAAACATCTTTGCATGTAAATCTATAAGCTCACGACTGCCCGTATCTAGCATAACAGTATTTACACCTCTTGCAAGAGTTTGAAGATTTGCTTCAGGTCCAACAACTTCTCTAAATCTATCCATCATCTCGAAAGCATTTTCATTTAAGTAGAAAAAGAGTGCTTGAAATCTTGCACCTCCACCAAATTCAAAATGCGTAATTCCTGCCTCTTTAGCGGCTGCGACTGCTGGCATGAAGTCATCCATGAGAGCTCGTCCACCAAAAACAGACTGAAATCCATCTCTAAATGTTGTATCCATAATGTCAATATATTTTTTTGCCATTTAGTATTCCTCTTTGAGTTATTTTTGTTTTTTAAATTCTTGAATTGAAGCTACTATCGCAGCAACGACAGCATTGTCATCGCTTGTCTTAGGTGTTGTAGCACGCCCTCTTCTTGCAAGTATTGGTTTTAATTTTTTTGGTGGAAAATATTTTTTAACAACCTTTGATATGATATTTAGAACAAATATCATCAACATTAAAAATAGAAAAACCGTAGTCATCCCCAAAACCATAAACTTTAAGCCCTCTATAACAAGGTTTGCTCCCATTGTTATCTCCTTTTGTTTATTTCAGAGTAAATTGCAGTATTTTATCATTTCTTTTATTAAACAAAACCAATATTAAACAATAATTAAATATGACAATCCTTATCTTGTACATCTCTCAACTAAATAAAATATTGATTTATACTCAAGTCCACTATGCTCACTTAAACCAATTTCGCAAGTTTTACTTGTTGAAAAAGCATACTTCACATTTGATGGAATTTCTTCTTTTAAATGCCTAAGGGCGGATTTGTTAAGTTGCGGAAATGTAAAACCTCTGTCACCTGCAAAGCCACAGCAAGTTACGCTTGGTGGTATCGTTACATTTGGGCTGCACATTCTGGCAACTTCAGCAAAACTATCTGCTAAACCGCTTTTTCTTGTGCTACATGTGGTATGTATCACGATTGGATCCTCTACTTGCTTAAATGTTAATTTTTTAGCTAAAAACTCTATTATAAATGCAACCGTATCATAAACTTTTAACTCTTTTGGGAAATTTTGCTCTATCGTTTTACTGCAAGGACTCATATCGCACAAAATTGGATATTTTCCATCTTGGCTTGCAGTTCTCAATTCATTTTCCAATTCATCTGATTTGCTTTTTCCCTCTTCCTTAAAACCTTTGGAGCTAAACGGCATACCACAGCACAAATTGTCTATATTTTTCGGAACAACTACTTCATATCCAGCGCGTTCAAGTAAAATTACAACAATTTCGCTGATGCTAAGTTCTTCTTTTTTAGCTCTCGGATTTGCCATAGTTCTATTTATACATGAAGAGAAATATACAACTTTTTCAGCTCTTTCAATAAGTGTTTTTTTAACTCTAAACTTATCGCCTTTTGGCAAACTTGAACTCCACAAAGGCATCGCATCTTTTGTCAAGCTTCTAAGTCCTCTGCTCATTCTTTCCATTGCACTATTTGGAATAATTGCATTTATACCTTTTACGGTACTAAGTGCAAATCTGCCTACACTTAAAACTGTTCCATAATTATTTGCGATACTCCAAGCTATTTTATGACCTAATTTTCCTATTTGTTTGCTTCTGATTTTTTTAGTTAAATTTCCTGTGTCAATTCCTATCGGACAAGAGAGGGAACATAGCTGACATGTAGCACAAGTCTCCACTCCATCATATTGATATAATTTTTTAAACTCTTCTAACTCTTTTGTTTTACTCTTTTTTTCTAGAATTGTCATATATCTGTTTGATACAATTCTTTGTCTTGGAGTAAGAGTTAAAAAATTTGATGGACAATTTGGCTCACAATAGCCACATTCTATACAAGTGTCTATTAAATCATCAGTTTTTGGCATAGCCTTAAAATTTTTTAGATGTATTCTCTTATCATCATTTAGAATTACACCTGGATTAATCAGCCCTTTTGGGTCAAAAATATGTTTAATCTCTTTCATGAGATTATACGCATCTTCTCCCCATTCTAGCTCAACAAATGGAGCCATATTTCTCCCTGTTCCGTGTTCTGCTTTTAGACTCCCATTATATTTAAGTGTAACCTGATTTGCCACTTCTTCCATAAATTTTTCATATCTTTTTATCTCTTTTTCATCGTCAAATGCCTGAGTAAATACAAAATGCAAGTTTCCTTCAAGTGCATGTCCAAATATAATCGCTTCGTTGTATCCATATTTTTTAAACATAGCTTGAAGTTCAATCGTAGCATCAGCCAAACCTTCAATCGGGTACGCAACATCTTCTATCACAACAGTTGTTCCAGCTTTCCTGAGCGCACCAACAGCAGGAAAAAGACCTTTTCTGATACTCCAATAAAGATTATATTCTTTTGCAATGTCAGTAAACTCCAATGGACGAACTGGTTCAAAATCTTTTAAAATATCCAAAATAATTTTTATATTTTGCCTTAAGTCTTCTTTGTTTGGAGCCCTTGTTTCAACTAAAACAGCAGTTGCCTCACCATCAAGAGTTTTAAGAAAAGATGGCATACCGTCTTTATTTTCAATACTTCTTAAACCTGCCCTATCCATAATCTCCGCAGCATTTACATTTTTTCTACATTTTGTTTTCATGATTATTACAGCGTCGCATGCATCTTTTATATTTTTAAAAATCATCAAAGCACTTGCTTTGTCGCTATACTCAGGAACTGTTTTATAAGTGATGTCTTTTATGAAGCCAAGCGTTCCTTCGCTTCCTATCATGAGATGAGCAATTATGTCTATTGGGTCTTCAAAATCTATTAAAGCATTTAAAGAGTATCCACAGGTATTTTTGATTTTAAATTTTCTTTTTATTTTATTGTACAAAGTTTTATTTGCACATACCTTTTGATGAAGATGTTCTATGCTTTTTATAAGCATTCCATGCGTATTTATAAAATTTTCTATGCTTTTTTTATTGCTTGTATCAATTTCACTTCCATCAAAAAATACAATTTTCATACTATGAAGTGTTTTGTATGAGTTATCAGTCACACCACAGCACATTCCACTCGCATTATTTGCAGCAATCCCACCAATCATGGCACAACTAATACTAGCAGGATCTGGTCCAATTTTTTTACCAAATGGAAGTAAAAATTTATTTGCATCGGCACCTACTACCGAAGGCTCAAGTGTAACTAGTGAGTGGTCTTTATTTATCTTTTTTCCACACCAATCTCTTGAAGTCACTATCAAAATAGAATCCGTGATAGCTTGACCTGAAAGACTAGTTCCAGCTGCTCTAAAAACGACAGGTAAAGACAAAAATGATGAAAGTTTTAAGATTTTAGAAACTTCATCTGCATCATTTGCCCAAATTACTATTTTTGGCACAAGCTTATAAAAAGAGGCGTCTACCCCATATGCGATAACATGTAAAGGATCAGTAAAAATTCTTTTGTTTGAAATTATATCTTTTAGTTTTTCATAAAATTGAAGATAAGGACCCACAAGCTTCATAGATTTCCCTTTTTGTGGCAGACAAAATGCCTAGCTATCAACTAGGCATTTTATTATTTAATAAATTGATCTATACCAAACCAACTTGGCTCTATAACCAAAATTGCCAAAATTAAAACTTGGATAACGATAAAGGGGGCAACGCCCTTGTATATATCAATCGTTCTAACGCTACTAGGCGCAACACCTCTTAAGTAAAACAAACTAAAACCAAATGGTGGAGTCAAAAATGAAGTTTGTAAATTCATGGCTATCAAAATGGCATACCAGACAGGATTAATTCCAAGATTTATTGCAATTGGAACTAAAATTGGAACAATGATATATGAAATTTCAACAAAATCAATAAAAAATCCCAAAAGCATGATGGCAAGCATAGAAGCGGCTATAAAGCCCCACTTTTCACCTGGAAGACTCATCATAAAATTTTCAACTATTGTATCTCCACCAGAATAAGTAAATACCATAGAAAAAGCCGTAGCACCTATAAGTATAGCAAACACCATGGCCGTAACTTTTGCTGTCTCTAAAGCTGAATCCCTAAGCATACCCAAAGAAAATTGTCTATATATAATCGCTAAAATCATAGCTCCTACTGACCCGACCGCTGCTGATTCAGTAGGAGTTGCAACACCTGCAAATATAGAGCCTAATACGACGACAATAAGAATTAAAGGAGGTAAAATTGCTTTTAGTGCCCTTATAATTTGCTGAGATTTAGTTTCACTTAAATCAGTTGGTGGAATTGCTGGTGCAGCATCTTTGTCTTTATAAGCCACAATGATAATATATAATATATATGCACCAACAAGCGAAACACCAGGAATTACTGCTGCTTTAAACAAATCCCCGACGGGAACTTGAAAAACATCACCTAGGATGATCAAAACTATAGAAGGAGGGATAATCTGCCCTAGAGTTCCAGATGCACATATCGTTCCTGTTGCTAATTTTTTACTATAATTGTATTTCAACATAACAGGCAGAGATATAACTCCCATAGCTACTACACTCGCTCCCACAACACCTGTTGAAGCTGCAAGTAAAGAACCGACAAGCACGGTACTGATAGCCACGCCACCTCTTAGATTACCAAATAGTGTGCCCATTGCCTCTAGCAGTTTTTCTGCTAATTGTGATTTTTGAAGTATGATGCCCATAAATATGAAAAGAGGAACTGCCATCAAAATTGTATTTTGCATGATAGAATAGATTCTAAAAGGCATAAAACCAAACATATCAACACCATTATCTATAAAACTTTGCATAATAGGAAGATGATTTTGCAAGGCATCCACAACACCAAAAGAGAGACCAAATATAACTGCAACCGTACCAAAAGTAAAGGCCACAGGAAAGCCTATCAATAACATCATAAGTCCTGCTCCAAACATTACTATACCAGTCATAGTGCCTCTCCATCTTTATAATTTACATCCATTCTTTTTGCCTTATCTTTTTTGTAAATATTTAGATTTTGCACAAAATAGCCAAAATCCATAAATATCAACAACCAAAAAGACCCTGGTATTAAAGCTTTTATAATCCATCTATGAGTAAGCCCACCTGGATCACCACTAATTTCGTGTGAAGTATATGCTTCCATCACAAAATCAACTGAATTTGTAGCAATAAGTAGAGCAAGTGGCAATATAAATACAATAGAACCCATCATATTTATCATAGCTTTTTTTCTAACCGACCAAGTATCGTATAGAATATCAACCCTAACATGTCCTTCTTCCATAAGAGCGTAAGACATTCCGATTAAAATCAATACTGAAAATAGATGCCATTCCATCTCTTGCATAGCAATTGAACCAGTATTAAAAGCATATCTAGCTAATGCATCATAAGCGACATTAAAAGTCAAAAGTAGCATTATTATAAACAAAAAGACACCCATATATTTAGTAATCTTTTTATAAAACATTTCTATTTTATCTAACATTGTAATCCTTGTTTGATTTTTCAAATTTTCATAAAAATTGGTATATTACATATAATTTTTATGAAAATTTGCCACCAAGAGATTTGGTGGCAAATTTCAGCTTATTTAGCTGCTTTTACATTCATAGTTGTATTCAGATATTCATAATCAGAAATCTTAGTCCAAGCTCTAGCTTTTTTCATATATGCTTGTTGAGACTCTATAATTTCTTTAAACTCAGCATTTTTTGCTTCATCTATAGCCAATAGTTTGTTATTAGCTTTTTTCATAGCAGCAATAACAGATTTAGGAAAAGATTTTACTTTGATATTTGGATAATCAGTTTTCATCTTAGCCCAAGCCATTGCACTCATATGATAATTTTCTATATACATATCATATGCAGAAAGCTTCATAGCAGTCTTAAGAATTATTTGATACTTTGGAGACAATTTCTTGAATTTTTTAATATTTACAAGATATTGCAACTCAGTAGCGGGCTCATGCCATCCTGTATAGTAATAAGGTGCAATTTTGTGGAAGCCCATCTTTATATCCATACCTGGTCCAACCCACTCTAACGCATCAATAGTACCACGCTCTAGTGAAGTATATAGTTCACCTGGGGCAATATTTGTAACTGTAACGCCAAGTTCAGACATAATTTCACCTGCAAATCCTGGAATTCTCATCTTGAGACCCTTAAGGTCATTTACACTATTTATCTCTTTTCTAAACCATCCACCCATCTGTGCACCTGTATTTCCACCAGGAAATGAGTAAACTTTATGCTTAGCATATACTTTTTGCATCAATGCCATTCCACCACCATAGTAGAACCATGCATACTGCTCAGGAGTGGTCATGCCAAATGGCATTGTAGTCAAAGGAAGAGTTGCAAGATCCTTGCCTTTCCAATAATAAGATGCAGAGTGACCCATGTCGTATTGACCAAGCTTGACCATATCTAGGATACCAAATGGAGACTTATGTTTATTTTTAGAGTCTATTCTGATAGTAAATTTACCGCCACTTAACTCTTTAACTAAATTTGCCATTTCATGAACAGCGTCAGTAAATGGTGGCAAACTAGTGCCCCAAGTCATAGCCAATTTCCAATGTACAGTTTTATCTGCAGCATTTGCACCAACAGCTATAGCAGCTGCTAAACCTAAAGTTCCAAGAACCTTTCCTAATTTCATATTTTCTCCTTAAATTGATTTAGTTACTCATATACAGATGTATATTAACCCTCTTGCATGACAAGTATATGATATTTTTAATTTATCTCTTTAAGTATTATATTTTAGAAATATTTGTTACTAATCGAAACATTCTTTGTATAGATACCCTACATCTACAACTGTTTCTATGCACTCTATTGGAAATTTTTTTCTAATTCTTCGCATCAATGAACGGATAGAATCTATACTCGCAAATCCTCCATCCCAAACAACATCTTGTATAGAAACAAAGGAGATAACTTTACCTCTCTTTGATAGTAATAAATTTAACAACAGTCTCTCTTTTTTTGATAAATGCTCTTTTTTGCCATCGATTTCCAATGCACTATCTTTAAAATGAAAAATCCATCCATCGCAAATTTCTATGATATCTCTATCATAATTACATAATTTTTCAATTTTTATCTCCAACTCATCTATAAAAAATGGTTTTTTCAAATAGTCATTGCAACCGTATTTATATGCATCTTTAATGATATCAAGCTCTACGGTTGAACTAATTATGACAATCGGAGTATTTGCATTAAATTCTCTTATCCTTTTTAATATTTCTATTCCATCAATATTAGGAACATTTATATCTAAAACGAAACAGCTGTACCCATCATCAATAGCTTCATAAGCATCTTGACCATCCAAAAAACTAAACAACTCATACCCTTTTGATTTTAATCTTTTTGTTATAGTTGCATTTAGTCTCTTATTGTCTTCTAATAGTAAAATTTTTATGATATTTCCTTGCTTGGTACAATTATATTAAACACTATCTTATTTACATAATTATATGCACTTATTTTTCCGCCCATTTTATCTTCAATCATCACTTTTGCCATATACAATCCCAAGCCTGTTCCATTTTTATTTGTACTAAAGTATGGATCAAAAATCAGATTTATAATTTCTTCTGGAATTATCTCTCCATCATCACTAATTCTAATTCTAGCATTTTTCCTTAATGGTTCGATTTTTATATCAATATTTTTGCCTTTTTTTGTTTTTATTAGTTTATTCTTTGCATTATTTATGATATTTAACAAAACTTGTTTAAACTCATTTTCATATCCAAAAACTAAAACTTTATCAAACTTGCAATGAACATTTAATTTAATATTTGCATAAAAAATCTGCCTACCTACAATCTCCAACACTTCATCAAGTGCTTTTTTCGCACAAAAAATTGCCTTTTTGGTAGAAGGCTTTAGAAAATTCCTAAAATCACTTAGAGTTTTGGACATATATTGAATCTGCACCATAGAATCTTTAACAAAATCGCTCATGCTATTTTGGGTTAACTCCTCTTGCTCATAACAAAATTGTATATCCTGCAAGATTGCGGAAAGCTCCACCAAAGGCTCATTCCATTGATGTGCAATTGCAGCTATCATTTCTCCCATTTCAGCTAATTTTGACTGTTGAATTATGAACTCTTTTTGTTGGTTTCTTTGTGTAATATCATCCATGACACTCACAATTCCACCAAGATTTCCATCTATATTTTCATAAGCTGTTTTACTATAGCTAACCACTCTTGCCCTTCCATCAGGAAAGTGTAGAGTTTTTTCAAAATTATCTGTTCCTTTTTTGAGTAGCAACTCCTCATCTTTTTTGCTCTGCTCTTTTGCCCAATCACCATCAAAAAAATCATACACACTTTTGCCTATGATATTTTCTCTTGTAGAGTTAAATAAGTCAGCAAAGGCTTTGTTGCAACCTATATATTTGCCATTTATATCTTTGTAGTTTATAGGGTTTGGTATAGTATCCATCAAAACTCTTATAAATTTAAGTTGATTTTTCAACTCTTTTTCACTTTTTCTTCTTTTAATCACATTAAATGCCAACAAAATAAGAATCAAAGTAATTACAAAAAATACAGATATCGTTCCCCATACAAGTTGCTTATACTGCTCATAAAATGAAAATGGTTTATTTATCACTTTATACTTTTTTATGCTTTTAGGTATCTTAATCTTATATTTGACAAGTTCATTATAATCAAACATGTACTCATTTGGACTTTTTTTCAAAATCGGTATATCTCTAGGTTTTGCACCCTTTAAAATTTTATCTATCATTTTCGATGCTACCCTCGCTTGAGAATATGCACTTGTAAGAAGACCTCCAACAATTCCTTTGCCTAAATAAAAATTCCACAAACCATAAATAGGCACATTTGAAATTGCTCTAACTTGTCGCAAACTCTCTTTGTAGATATATTTTCTTCCTGTCTTATCTTTAAACATCAAAACCCAAAGTATGACCGTATCTTTTGGTAGATGACTTATCTTTGTCTTAAGATTTTTCAGGGATATATCATCTATATATTCAAAATGTACCTTATGTTTATATCTTGGCAATACTCGGAATATATCGCGTCTTATAGCATATCCTGTTTTTGATCTATCATTGATTATGACTATATTTTTAACTTTTTTATGGATTTTTAAAATCAAATCTATATTTTTGGCTATATCAACATTTTCTGCAACTCCCGTTGTGTATTGCCTCATATTATTTTCATAAATCATAGATTCATCAAAATTATTGATACCCAAAAACACAACTGGCAGATTTTTAAATAAATGCTCATGATACCTTATGACAAATTCAAGTGCATTATTATCTGAAGCGATGACCAAATCAAAACGCCTACCTTTAAACTGCTCATCATACAAATCAAAAAGCCTATCAAAGTAAGTCATGGTTGCTACTTTTTTTGTATCCATATAAACCGTAGTTAAAGAGGTATTAGGATTATTGCCATATTTCTTCTCAAAAACTTTTGAGATGTCATCACTCCACCTATACCCTCTATGATAGGAGTGAACTAGAAGTATATTTTTGGCATCACTTAGTGCAAAAATATTTGACACCAAAAATATAAATAAAAATATCTTTTTAATTATTGCAACTTGGAATTGATTCTGAGTCACTTGCAAACTCTTGTAAAAATCTTCTCATTCTATTTTTTTCTTTTTTAAAATCATCAGAGTTTAGGTATTTTACTACATTAGGGTTTTTATCGTGAAAACTTTTCAGCTCATTTACTTTTTTATTTAAAAATTCTTTCCACTCACCCTGTGTAGCTACATTTCCCCACATTTTACCAGTTCCATGGCAAGATGAACATCTTTTGAGATAATATTTTTGTCCTCTTTTTTCGTGTGCCCCAAAGAGAAAAACTATACTTATTAACAATAAAATTATGAGTTTCATTTTATGTCCCCTTTTGTTTGGGCAAAGCCCAAGCAAAATTCCTCGCGACTGAAGCTTCGCCTTTGGCGAGAATACACTTTCTTTATGTCCCCTTTAACTTGAGCAGAGCTCAAATTAAATTCCTCGCGACTTAAGCACGAAGTAAAAACTTCTGTATGTTTCACTTGTATTTATCTCCGTATAAATTTTTAAATCTTCTTAGTGCATCTTGTGCCCACTTTTTTGTATCATTCACATCCCAATAACCATACACTATCATGTGTTTTTTGCCACCTCTTGCAAGTTTCTCTTCGTTTGGGCCCATAAAAACAAAAGCAGGAGTAATACTCACTATAAACCTAGGCGGTGCTTGATCTGTTACTTCAGATTCTATAGAATCTGACCCCGTACTCGTATCAAGTTCGAGTCTTACAAAATTTTTCTTTAAAAACTTTGCAAGCATTGGATTTGGCAAGATATTTTCTATAACTTTTGGGCAATAGAAACAGCTAACAGAGTGCAAAAAAAGAATAATAGGTTTTTTTAAACGCACGGCATCTGCCTTTGCTTGATCTAAATCTGTTTCCCAACCATCAACTATATCACCAGATCCAAATGCAAAATTTGTACTCATTATCAACACAATAAGTATAATTAATTTTCTCATACAAAACCCCTTTATCTACACAATGTTACATTTTGAAACCTTAAAATACCCATAAAATAATCTTTTTAAAAAAATTAGCAAGGAAGCACACTACAAGCACTTTAATTATATATCATTGTCACAATAGTTTATTTTGAGTATAGACTCGTTGAGTAAAAACTCATTTATCAACTAAATTCTAATAAGGAGAGAATATGTTGAAATCAAGCTTTGCAAAAGCTCTGTTTCTTGTAGCTCTTATATCTTCGTGGGCATTTGCTGACTGTGTGTCTTGTCACAAAGGAATTGAACATATAAGAAGTGAAGATTCAGGTATGATGCAACAGATTAAAGCTCTTGGAGCTAGTGTGGGCGATCCTGCAGGTTGTACAGTCTGTCATGGCGGTGATGTAAAAGCTACTACTAAAGAGTTGGCACATAAAGGTGCACCAAATCAACCAGGTGGTTTAGAAGCATTTGTTAGAGATCCAGGTAGTTACTGGATTATGGATAAAACATGTGGACTTTGTCATGCTGACACAGTATCAAACATGAAAAAAGCGTTGATGGCGACCGAAGCTGGTAAAATTCAAGGAAACTTACATACATTTGGTAGCGAAGATACTCAAAAAGTACAATTTGCTGATTATGCTGTAAAAGACACTGATGGTAAAACTCCAGCGTGGGGAACTAAAACTTATAAAAAGTACATGGTTGCTATGATTGATAAATATCCTAATCAATTCCCAACTGAACTCAAGCAACTTCCACTTCCACCAAAAAGTGCTGATGATCTTATCGGTAAAAGCGAAAAAGAGATAGCTTATGCTGCGTCTATAAGTTATCAAAGAAGCGATTGTCAAAGATGTCACATCGGAGTAAGAGGTAGAAAAGGTAGAGGTGACTGGAGAGGTATGGGTTGTAGTGCTTGTCATATTCCTTATGGTAATGAAGGTATCTACGAAGGAAATGATCCTACTATCAATAAAAAAGAACACGGTCATCTATTGGTGCATGAAATGCAAGCAAGTAG
>JAADIZ010000118.1 GCA_013151055.1 Campylobacterota bacterium | reverse complement strand
GCTATGGTTTTTACATTTTCTATTTTTTCGATATCTAGCGTTGGACTGCTAGCTCCTATCCACAAAGTAGCTATATATCTCTTTGGTGTTTTGTCTAAAAATCTAAAAAGTTTTGTAAATTGTCCAAAAGCGACTATCAAAACACCGCTTGCAAATGGGTCAAGTGTTCCTGAAAAGCCAGCTTTTTTTATGTCGTACCTTCTTTTTATCTTTTTTAAAAAAAAGTTTGAAGAGATACCTTTTGGTTTATTTGCAACAAAAATTCGATTCATATCTTCTCGACAAAAGAAGCTAAAATATCTCTTTTTGTACCACTAAAGTTTATCTTTAATTTAAATTCTCTTTTTACCTTACTTATCTCAAAAATTCTTCCAATCCCAAAAATTTTATGCTTTACTAAATCACCTTTTTTAAATGAAGTTGTTTTTTCAAGCACCAAACTTCCCTTGCAAACTCCAGCTTCTTTTAAAAATCTACTTTTTTTCAATTCCGCTCTTCTACCTTTGTAAAACCTACTGTGTGCAAAGCTAAGTGTTAATTCTCTCTTTGCTCTTGTGATTGCCACATATCCTAGTCTTCTCTCCTCTTCTATATCGCTTCCATCGCCAACAAGAGGAAAAAATCCCTCTTCTAACCCCATCACAAAAAGATACTTGAATTCCAAACCTTTACTTGCATGTATGCTCATGATAGATATATGCTCATTATCTATTTGATCTTGATCACTTTGCAAAGCCAAATCATTTAAAAAATCATCCACGCTCGCTTCTAGGTTTTGCTTCACAAAATCCCTATACAGTCCATAAAATTCATCTATGTTGGAAACTCGATCAAGTGCATCAGGAAGTGCAGAGTAATACTCTCTTATACCAAATAACTCTTCTAGTTCAAAAATAAAATCATATGAATTATCACTACTTTTTTCTTTTAATTTTATAATATTTTCCACAAATTCATTTAACGCCACAAAACTTTTCTTGCTTGTTATATTTTTAACTTCATCGTTGTGCATAGTGATATATTCGTATAAAGACATTTTATTATCATATGAAACTTTCAAAAGCTTGTCAACTGTCACTTTTCCAAGCCCTCTTTTTGGTTTGTTTATGATTCTTTTCATCGAAAAATCATCATGCTCATTGGCAATAATACGAAGATAGCTGATGAGATCTTTTATCTCAGTTCTTTCATAAAATTTTACACCACCAACCATATTGTAAGAGATATGCTCCTTGTTTAAGCCTTCCTCTAAAGAACGACTAAGTGCGTTTATACGATACAATACTGCTATATCCTTAGGGTCTGCACCACTATTTATCAATTTTCTTATTTTTCTTGCGATTGTTTTGGATTCCATATTTTCATCATTTGATTCCATAAATTCTATCGATTTTCCATCTCCAAAATTACTTTTTAACTTTTTTCCTATTCTTTCTCTGTTGTGTTCTATCAACTCATTTGCAGCAGATAAAATCTGATTTGTTGAGCGGTAATTTATTTCTAATTTTGCGATTTTAACTTCATCAAAAGATTTATGAAACTCTAAAATATTTTTTACATTTGCACCACGCCAACCATAGATGCTTTGGTCATCATCGCCCACTACACATAAATTTTCATGATTAGAACATAGTTTTCTTAGTAATCTATACTGGAGTTCATTTGTATCTTGATACTCATCTACCATTATGTATTTATATCTTTCGCTGACTTCTTTACAAAGTTCATCATTTTCTTCCAAAATCTTATATGTAAGCACTAGCAAATCATCAAAATCGACTAAATTATTGCTTTGGATGTAGTTTTCATATTGCTCATAAAGTTTTGCAATTGTTTTGTAATTTTTTCGCTCAGCCTTTTCAAAAACCTCTTTTGGAGAAATAAGCGAATTTTTATATCTTGAAATTTCACTTGCCACTAAAGAGATGGGCAAATCTATTCCAAAGCTTTTGATTATTCTCTTCTTATCATCTGTATCAATTACCACAAAGTTATTGTTTCTACCCAATTTATTTATATTAAATTTCAAAAACAAAAGTCCAAATTTATGAAAAGTACAAAGTGTAGGAGGGTATTTGGCATTGTCTATCAATGACATTGCTCTCTCTCGCATTTCGCTAGCAGCTTTATTTGTAAATGTAAGAGTCAATATACTAGAAGGGTCAATTCCAAGCGAAATCAAATATGCAACTCTAGTGGTTATAGTTTTTGTTTTTCCACTTCCTGCACCTGCTAGTATAAGTAGTGGTCCATCTATATGACAAGCTGCATCTCTTTGGGCATCATTTAACTCGCTTAGTATTTTATTCATATTTAAACTTTCTTTTTATAAACTTTTTCTTAATCTTCTTAACTAATGCTTTTATTATATCAAAAAGATGTTTAATTCTACAAATTATATGCAAATAACTATTGTATATATTATCATGTTTAGTTATAATATATAAAATGAATATAACTTAAAATATTACAGGGAGATTTAATGCTAAAAGATTTTACAAAAATGGAAACCTTTTTAACTGTTGTTAGAGAAAAAAGCTTTTCAAAAGCTTCTAAAAAGTTAGGCATCAGCCAACCTGCTGTTACACAGCAGATAAAACTTTTGGAAGACTATATTGATGGAAAAATTGTAGATAGAAAGAAAAATGGGATAAAACTTACAAAAATTGGTGAAGAGTTACATAAAATTGCATTAAAACTAGATAAGTGCATAAATAACTCTGAAAAAGAGATGCTAAAACTTTTGAATAAAGATATGATTTTTATTTTAGGTGCATCCATGATGATAGGAAACTATATACTTCCTGGAATTTTAAATAAAATCCAAGAAGAGATAAACAATGAAATTATGCTTAAAATTGATGAATCTCAAACTATAACAGATGAATTACTAGAAAGAAAAGTCGATTTTGCAATATTGGAATCTCCTGTATTTTGCGACGAACTTGTTCACAGAGAATGGCTAGAAGATGAGCTTTTTTTAGTCAGCAAATCTCCTTTGCCAAAACTAGTCAGAAAAGAGGAATTATATAGTTTTCATTGGATATGCAGAGAAGAGACTTCTCACACAAGAAAAATAGCTCAAGAAGCCTTTGATTCTATGGGTATTGATTGCAAATCATTTGATATGCGAAGTATTGTTACAAACTCAACTGCAGTAAAACAGATGATTTTAAAGACACCAGAGCTTGATACTCCAACTGTATCTATCATTTCAAGACATATAATAAAAGACGAATTAGATAATGGACAATTATATTGTGCCAAGATAAAAGGCTATAAAATGTCAAGAACTCTTTATATCGCTTACCTCAAAGAGAGAAAACGCGATGCTGTAATAGATAGTATTATTACTTATTTAATGAGCAGAAGAAGAATATAATAGGGCCTAGTTATTAATTACTGACTCCTTATACACTTTTTCTCGAAAAGCCCTACTTTTTGCGGCTTTCAAGGGTTGTAGGGACAGTTAATTATTTTTTAATAACTTTTTATTTTCAGGGTTAGAAAGCAAAGCTTCCATAGACTTTTTAACCCCGACTTCTTGTTTTTTTGTCTCCTCTTTTGCAGAAGGTATAGATAAATTTATAAATATAGGAGTATCTTCAACAATAACCTGCAAAACGGATGCTAGAGGAACGCTTACGAGTGAACCAAAATTGTCAGAACCAAAACCTGCTTCAAAGCTAATAATATCACCATCTAGTACAGTACTCTCAAAAGTGTAGCCCGCTAAAACAAACAGAGTAATTGATTTAAATGAATCTCTAATATCACTAGGCAGTGCTGGTTCAAAATTTACACTTGCAACATTTGTCAGCATAGAAAAACTAACTCCTTTTTCCAGCAAAAAGTCCAATATATCCTCGATATGATTACTCATCATATCACTAAAAATTTTATCGCCTAATGTCATTTGTAACATTGAAACTCCTTAGTTTTTTGCTTCTTGCTCGTTGATTAATTTTACCAAAACTGCCATTCTTATAGCGACGCCATTTTTAACTTGTTCTAAAACTTGACATCTTGGATCTTCCATCATGATATCATCTATATCTACATTTCTATGTACGGGACCTGGATGCAATAACAAAATATCTCGTTTCCCCATCAAATCAAGTGTTATACAAAAATCTTCAGCATAATCTTTTAATGAAGCATATATTTGATTTGCATGTCTTTCTGTTTGAGTTCTGAGGCTCATGATAATATCAACTTCATCTATAACTTCTTTTATACTATTTGAAACGCTTAAATTTGTTTTTGGTAAAAAATGTGGAGGTGCTACTAGTATAACTTCCAATCCTGCCCTAGAAAGCAACTCTATATTGCTATTTGCAACCCTAGAATTTTTAATATCTCCAACTATGGCTATCTTTTTACCTTTTATTTTGCCTTTAAAATGTTGTCTTATAGTAAAAAAGTCAAGCAAAGCTTGTGTTGGATGTGCGTGTGAGCCATCTCCTCCATTTATCAAGGGACATTTTACATGTTTTGAAAGTATATGAGGAACGCCTGCTCTTTTATGTCTTACAACTATAGCGTCAGGTCCCATAGCATCAAGAGTTGCTGCAGTATCAAGAAGTGTTTCACCTTTACTAGAAGAGCTATGTGAAACATCTAAACTTACAACATTTGCACCTAATCTTTTTGCGGCAATTTCAAAACTACTTCTTGTTCTAGTTGAATTTTCAAAAAATATAGTGATAATCATTCGACCTTGAAGTATGTTTCGTTGTTTATTGTCTAAAAATACTTCTGCTCTATCATATAAATCATTTATTTCTTCCAAGGAAAAATCTCTAGTGTTTATTAGATGTTTCAACTATATACCCTTTTTTATTTTTCCATATGTTAACAAATTTTAGATACAATAACACTAAAAAAGGAATAATATTATGAAAAAAACTATAATTCTAATCTCAACTGCTCTGCTTAGTATCTCTTTATTTGGTGAAAATATGTCATTTAGCGATAGTGTTCGTGTTATAAAAAGCTCACCTCAATATAGAACAGTAACCACAAGAACACCTTATCAAGAATGTTGGAATGAGCAAGTGCCAGTTAATTCCAATAACGAAAATGGCACTATCGGAGCACTGATAGGTGGTGTGGCTGGCGGAATTTTAGGACATCAAGTAGGTGGAGGAAGCGGGAAAACTGCTGCAACTGTTGGTGGAGCGATAATAGGTACACTTGTTGGAAAAAATTTATCAGAAAACCAAAACTCTGTCACAACTTATAAAAATCAAAGAAAATGTGTCACAAAATATGATGAAAGATCAAGTGAAAAATTTATAGGCTATAGAAATATCGCAAATTACAAAGGTAGAACAATTGTTAAATTTAGCGACAGACCTCTTAGAAGAATAAGACTAAATATCACTGTGAGTTATTAAGTACCTAACCACAAAGAACACCAACGTTCAGTTACATAAAAAAGTGACTAATACGAGGCAAAAACTCGAAGTTGTGCAAATTGCACTTCAAGAGTTTTTAACGAAGTAGTAGTTGCTTTTTTATGTAACCCTTCGGGCGATAAGGAAATAGCCCTATTACTTCGTTAGATTTTATTGACTTAGCTATTGCTAAGCCTGCAAAAATCTGCCTCGCACTAGAACTATTTCCTTATCGCTGAACATTGGTGTTCTTTATGGTTAGGTACTTAGTTTTTCCACTATCTCTTCTAAATTATCCTGAAGAGTTAAAACCTTGCCAAATTTATCTTTATAAAATGGCAAGGTTGTTTTTTTAAAATCATCTTCATTGTTTTTTATATTTACACACCATTCAAACTCTATATTTTGAGATTTCAGGAAATACAAATTTAACAGCGTATCATTTATACACCCTAAATTTGAGTGGGTTACCAAAAGTATTTTAGCATCAAAAAATTTTGCTAAATCATACATATAAAACTCTTTTTCTATTGGCACCATCAATCCGCCAGCACCCTCAATTAAAACTATATCACTAGCAAGTGCTATCTTTTTATAAGAGTTTTTTAATATCTTCATATCTATTTTTGCACCATATTTAGCGACATAAGGAGCCGCTGGGAGTGAGTATTGAAAAGGTACTACATCGCAAAGTTTAAAACTATGGAAATTTAAGTTTGTTTTTTGTGCAGCTTCAAGTAGAAGTTTTCCATCTAATGGAAAACCTTGAACACCAGTTTCAAATGGCTTAAAAATTCCAACTTTCAATCCCTTTTTTTGAAGTTCATTTATAATTTTGATAGTGGCATAAGTTTTACCAACATCAGTATTTGTCGCGGTTATAAAAATTGTTTTCACTTTCACTTTCACTTTCACTTATTTTATCAAATAGATAGAAGTATAAGATAAGATTAAAAATTTGTCAACTCATTTTGAAGCAGTGATAAAAATAATATCATCTTTAATGTTTATTACATCTGATTTTACACTGTTTCTTATCTCATCTATTCCTTCTTCGATCTCTTCGCAAGAAAACTTTCCCAAAGTTGACATAAAACGCTTTCGTATCATGCTATACCAAACTTCTGCATTCAAATCAAAATGATATGAATAAAATTTTACATTCACTTTAAAACCTGCATCTTTAAGTTCATCAACAAAAACTTTATATGGCGGTTGACTTTGGAAAAAAGCTTTTTTAGCTTCATTAAATAATGGCATTTTTATTTCTTGTGGTCGTGTAACTATCAATATTTTTCCATCATCATTTAGCCTATCATATAAACTTGACCAAAAAACTTTTCTATCCAAAATGTAGTGTACTGATTCTTTAAGCAAAACTTTATCATATTTCAAATCTCTTGAACAAAAGCTGTTACCATCTTCATTAAAAATCTTTATATCTTTATTTATTTTTGCAACATTGCTCATCTGCACAGATGGTTCTATACAAAAAGGAGTATTTAAAAGGTGTGCTTTAGAAGAAATTGATTTCGTATATGCACCTGTTCCTCCTCCAATATCTACAAAAGTATCATAAACATTAAATTCTAAAAACTCTAAGATATAAGTTAACATCCATTTTTTATAATTATTTGAAAAGTGCCAAATCCTGTCATAAACATTTGCTATTTGATCAAAGTGATTTCCCATTTATCTATTTCCTGCCTTATTAATTTTTGTTATAATACTACAAAAATTAATAAGGTAAATAAACAAATATATAACTTCTATAAATGGGTATTAATAGAGTGTTAATAGGGTCGGAAATTAATCTACGAGTACATATCTTCCCATTCTTTGAAAGCAGATGTAAAATACTCAATTCTTACTTTTTTAAATTCTCTCGTTGAATAAAGAGACATATGTATTTTACTTTGTATTTCTTTTGCAATTGAGTCTATCACTGCATTTGTTTCATCTGTAGTTTTTCCATGAATCATAGTAAAAAGATTATATGGCCAATTTGGATATTTAGGGCGAATATAGCAGTGACTAACTGCACTAAATGAAGCCGCAGTCTCTCCAATACTTTGTGAGTTTTTCTCATCTACATCCCAAACTACCATTGCGTTTGCATTAAATCCTGCTTTTCTATGATTTAATATAGAAGCAAATCTTCTCATAACTCCAGCATCTTTTAATTCATTTAATATCTCAAAAAAATGTTCATAACTCACATTGCATCTATCTATAACTTTTTTAAATGGCTCTTTTGTGATATCTATATCATATTGTGATGCTTCTATGATTTTTTGGTGCATTGGAGTTAACTTTATCTCTTTATGCTTTACTATTTTTACTTTCTCTTTTTGTTTATCTTTTCCAGTAGTGTTTAGTTTTACAGAAATTTTGAAAAGTTTTAATGTTGGCAGTATGATATAATCTGTACAATTACATAATTTTGCTAAAAGTTCTACAGTTTTTTCCAAACCAAACTTGCTTTCAGGCTCAACTGCCATAGTAAACCAGACATTAAAATCATGGTTTCTCTCATAATTATGAGAAATACCAGGATGAGAATTTAAAATCTTGACAGCATTATTAATATCATCTTTAGAAATTTTAAAAGCTACAAGAGAGGACTTATACCCTAACCTTTTTGTATCAAATATAGCTGATGTTTGGCGTATAATACCAGCTTCTTTTTGTTCTGTTAGTATTTTTATCACTCTGTCTTCGCTAATTCCCAATTCATCGCCTATAACTCTAAATGGTCTAACAACTAATGGAAAACTCTCTTGTATTTTTGATAAAATTTCTTTAGTCATATCATTGTCTTAGTTCTACTGCACATCTTGCACTATGAAATCCTCTGTAAAAATCAGGATTTATAAATATTCTATTTTCTAGTTTCCAACCAGCTTTTTTACTGATAATAATTGTTTGACTCCCTTTTAGTCTTTCTTTATTTTCACAAAGTATAGTTTTTCCACTTTCAAATTCGGCAGCTATGTTTTTCATTCTCTGTGTTGTTACATAATAATGAGCAAAAATTAATACCGCAAGAAATAAACTGACGGTTATCATACCTCTTTTAAACGCAACACGAGGAACAAAACTTCTAGTCGTAACTATAGCGGTAATAACTAAAAAAAATAGAGCTATCGCTATATATCCTATCTCTAATTCAAAAAATTCTTTCATCTAATCTCCTAATTTATAATCTACTATTTTACCATTTAATGTCTTTAAAAAAGCTACAATTTCATCTACTTGTTTCTTTGTTAATTCAACACCAACTTGATGCTTACCCATGATTTTAACAGCTTCTTTTATATCCTTGATTGCACCATTATGAAAATAAGGCGAAGTTCTAATAACATTTCTCAAGATTGGTACACGAAACAGTTGCATATCATTTTTACCTAAAAAACCCCCTGTGTTTTTGAATGGAAATTTGTCACTACTGAACCAGCATTTTAAATCATATATGCTTGAACATCTCCTTAGTGGAAATCTTTGTAAACTTTGTCCTCCGACACTCCTGCCTGTGTGACAACCTTTACAGCCAAGATTTATAAAAAGGGCAAAACCTTTTTTTGCTTCTTGGCTAATAGCGTTATTGTCGCCCTCTAAAAATCTATCATAAGAACCTCTAGTAAGCAAAGTTCTTTCATATGCTCCAACCGCTTTTTTTACATTCTCAAAAGTGATGCCGTTTGTAAATACTTTTTGAAATTCTTGAACATAAGTGGCATCATTTTTCAATCTTGAAACTACATAATTTGGAGTCATATTCATCTCAAAATGTGCTTGAATTGGTCCACCTGCTTGCTCCTCTACATTTTTAGCTCTCCCATTCCAAAACTCGGCTTTTGCTAAGGCAGCATTTAAGACTGTTGGCGAGTTTAAATGTGATGGATTTTTTCTTCCTTTAAACCCTACAGCAGTTGGTAAATTATCGTCACCTCCTTCAGACAATATATGACAACTAGCACAATTTATCGTTTTATCTCTTGATAGAATTGTGTCAAAAAAAAGTTTTTTTCCTAATTTTATTTTCTTTTTTGTCATATGGTTTTCAGGATTATCTATAATTTTTAGAAGTTCTTTATATGTTTTGGGATTTGGTAGCATATTTCTTGAAAGTGCTGTTTGTCTAAGCTCTTCGTCACTGTATTTTTTTAGTTTTCTTTTTGGCAGCATAAATGGCAATGTTAATATAACAGATATAACTAATACGGATATAATGACTGGTGATAAAAACTTTTTCATACTATATTTTACATAAATTTTCTTAAAATTTTATTGATTAAAATCAAAGTTATATAGATAAACTTATGTTATAATTGACATCTACGACAATATATTATAAAAAGGAAATATCATGAGCAGAACCACTTTTATAGGTTTGATTTTTGTATTTATGTTTTTGAGTTTTGTTGCTTTCAATGGTGCTATGCCAGAATCAAAAAACAAGGAAGTAATGAGTCTAATTTCACCATATGTACCATATAAATTAGAAAAAAGATTGGCTGGACTAACAATAGTCAATACAAAAACAGGGGAGAAAGAAAAGCCTTCAAATGATATTGTATATAAAAAATTAGATGAACTAGAAAAAAATTGGGGTAAAAAATATCTTAAAATTCAAGGTTCTACTTTATCAATTCTTGATGATAGCAACAAGACAATAAAATCTTTTAAACTAAAAAACAAAAAACAAACAGCTTTTGTACACAATTTTTTTGGAATTTAGTATCAGCAAGTGTTGGTTAACCAACACTTGCTTTCTTGCTTACTCTCTAGTTTTCACTCTCTAATCTTTTCTTTTCTTGAAAGTAAATCCAAAACATTGGAAGAACTATCACTGCATGAAGAAAAAGTGTAAGAGTCAAAGGACCTTGATTTAATAATCCAAAAAAACTATGATTAACATCTGTAAATGATTCAAACATATATGCTCCTTTAATTTACATTTTCAGGATTTTTGCTAATTGTTAGTAAATCTTTTACTAAATAGACAAATCCGACTGTTGTTACTATACCCATAATAAGTCTCCAATCCATAGCTTGAGACATCCACATTTGATTTTGAGCTACGAAGAATGCATTCCAAGTTGCACCAAGTTGTGCTCTAGCAATAAGAACTTGTTCGTATCCTGCAATTGTCAACGCAACACCCATTCCCAACACTCCAAAAGATATAAGGAAGATAGCCATCTTAGAAGCAAAGGTTGCCCTTAACTTCTTAATTCCATATTTACCTTGGACTGCCATATAAAACATTGCTATCAAGATTGTGGCATATGCTCCAAAAAAAGCAAGATGTCCATGAGCTGCAGTAAACTGCGTACCGTGTGTATAGATATTTACCTGTGGTAGTGTATGAAAAAATCCCCAAACACCTGCACCTAAAAAGTTTCCAAAACCATTTGAAATCAGCCATATAAGAGCTGGAGTATTATTTGAAGTGGTATCTTCTCCTGAACCCTCTTTTATGCCTTTTTCTTTGCCCCAATCATAAAGAACATGAATAAACATACCTATAAGTGGAAGTGGTTCTAATGAACTAAACAGTGCACCAATTTCCCACCAATACTCTGGAGTTCCTATCCAGAAATAGTGATGACCAAGACCGAGTATTCCTGAACCGAATAACATCGCAACTTCGATCCAAAGCCACATCTCAACTATTTCTCTTTTTGCACCGACTATTTTTATAAGTGCGTAAGCCGCAAGTGCTCCAACCATTACTTCCCAAGTAGCTTCAACCCATAGGTGTATAACCCACCACCACCAGTATTGATCCATTGAGATATTGTCAGTAAAATACATACCTGCTAGATATAGACCTGCAAGTGCAATCATATCTGAAAGAATTACAGTCATGATTCCTGTTCTTCTGCCTTTCATAGCAGTTAAAAAAGTATTTATAAGGAAGCCGACTACAACTACAACTATACCAATATCAGCCCATCTAGGAGCCTCTATGTACTCTCTACCTTCTGTAATTAGCCAAATAGTAGCTTGAGTTGCAGGTCCAACTTGAATAAAGACGAAAACCAAAATGACTACGGTAACTGCCAATGTAAGCACCCAAAAAAGTAGTTTACCAATGCCAATTCCAACTGTCTCTATACCTGTTTCATCAGGTAATAAATAGTAAACCGAACCTATCATTGCATATAACATCCACACAACAAGTGCATTTATGTGTATCATTCTAGCAATTGAAAAATCAAGTATATCATACAAAAATGATGGATATATAAATTGAATAGCGGCTACTAGCCCTAAAACGAGTTGTGCACCAAAAAGTATCATTGCAACTGTAAAGTACCAACTTCCTAACTTTTGTGATTCATATTTGAAGTTACTTTGACTTTGCATAAACTACTCCTTCTTTAATCTTTCCAAAACCTCTTGGAAAACCATTTGTATCGATTGTGGACATATGTTTTAAAAATGCTACAAGTCCTATAGCTTCTTTTGGTGTAATTCCAAGATTTGGCATCATTCTAGCATGTGTTGGATATTTTCCAGGATGCTGTAAGAATTCAGCCATAGCTTCTTCTTTCGTATTTTTGCCAGTCATTGCTTGCATCGGTCCATTTTTGCCCCAAGCAGGATCAAGCCAAGCTTTTGTAAGATCAGGTGCATAGTATGCTCCATTTCCAAGTAATGTATGACAATCCATACAGTTTTTAGCTTGAGAAGCAAGTTTTCCAAGATGTAAAAGTGCATTTGCTTCTTTTTGAGTATAATCATCTCTACCGAAAAACTTCTCTTTTACTTTAAATAAAGAGTTTCCCTTTCCATCATCACCACCAATAACTGGCACTTCATGACCTCTATTTTGATTCATATTGTACTCAACTTCATAGTTAATTACAGTTGCTGATGGAACCCTTTTTGTTATATGATTATCTATATCCTTTTGATTTCCCATTGATATCTGTCCCATAGTATCAAATGTTAACCATATTAACAAAAGCGAAGCAAAACCTGTTACCCATATAGCAGATCTTTGCCAAAAACGATTATCCGACCAAACGGATACTTTTTTCCTAGACATTCGTCCTCCTTTTTAGTATATTTATACATAAATTACTAGTCATAAATAAGCCCAAGTTACTTATGACTAGTAATTTATAATGTATAAAGACTATCTTCTATTTTTCATATCTTTCTTCAGATTTTGTTATAAGATAGTAGTATATATGTGGAACCATCAAATAAGCAAACATAGCAATCATCATAGCTTTTACAGTAAATGGTTGACTATGTATTTTCATCGTAAGAAAATATGTACAGTAAATCTGTAAAATCCAAAAGAAATACGCCAAAAACATGTATAACTTTTTTAGTTTTTGCATTTTTACAAGCGTTACAATACCAGCATAAAATGCACCGAAAATTAAAATAAGCGATGCAGAAACAAAAATTGGAAGAAAATCATTTAACTCGATAATTGGTCTAACATATAATGGCCCAGACATAAACATCCCTTATTTTAAGCATAATAAAAATATATACAATAATTATTATGTATTATTATATTATATAATGCTTATAAAAACATTGATTTAAATCAATTTACTTAATATTTTTAGCATATTTTTTATACTCATAAAAAATTAAGGAAAAGCTAAATATTTTGTTGTAATATAGTAGGCATATTTAATAACTCTAAATAAACTTTAAAAGGTGGCTTACTTGAAAGATATATTATTTGTCTTAGTTTTTTCAGTGGTTTTACTTTTTTTTTCGATATACCCTGCTATAAAGATTGTAGAGTTTTTTGATAAAAAAGACAAACTTAGTAATTTTCACTTCAATGTATATACTGTTATCATAACAATTCTCATATCTTTGAGTGGTGGACTATTTTTGAGATATTTTTAAAGGTCTATAATGTCTTATTTTCCTGCATTTATCAAGTTAGATAATCAAAAGATACTCATTGTTGGTGGTGGATATATAGCTCATGAGAAACTCGTTCATTTGCTCGATTTTACTAAAGATATAGCACTAATTGCTACAGATTTTTCGCAAGAAATGATGGATAAAATAAAAGAAAAGAATTTAAACTATAAAAAAAGAGCCTATGAAAAAGGAGATATTGAAAATTTTAGGATTGTGATAATTGCTGTCAATGATATATCTTTACAAAAAGATATATTTGTAGAATCAAAAAAATATAATTGCCTTTGCAATGCAGTGGACTCTGTAGATTATTGTGATTTTATTTTTCCTTCTTATGTTAAGAAAGACGATTTAACTATTGCTATTTCAACTTCTGGTGCTTCCCCTGCCCTTGCTAAGCATTTAAGAATTTACCTCTCAAAATTGATACCGCAAAACATATCTGATTTCTTAATAGAAATGAAAAATTTACGAAAATCACTTCCAAAAGGTAAAGAAAGAATGGAAATGCTTGATACTAAGGCTAAAAAATTTATAGAAAAATTTTAATAAAAATATAAT
>JAADIZ010000163.1:17955-20305 GCA_013151055.1 Campylobacterota bacterium | reverse complement strand
GCATCTAAAATTCTTTTTCTTATTCTTATGCTTGTTGGTGTTACTTCTACTAACTCATCATTTTCTATCCACTCAAGTGCTGGTTCAAGGTTCATATCTTTTGGTGGAACTAATTTTATCGCTTCATCAGCTCCGCTACTTCTTACATTTGTAAGATTTTTACCTTTGATTGGGTTTATGTCTAAATCATTTGGTCTTGCGTGTTCACCTATAATCATGCCCTTATAAACTTTTGTTTGAGGTCCGATAAAAAGCGAACCTCTATCTTGAAGATTAAATAGCGAATACCCAACCGCAATTCCATCTTCCATAGATATCAAAGCTCCATTTTTTCTGTGTTCAACCGCACCACTTAAAGAACGAAACTCTAAAAATGAGTGGTTCATGACACCCTCACCTTTTGTATCAGTTAAAAATTGTCCACGAAAACCGATAAGTCCTCGGGCTGGGATTTCAAATTCTATTCTTGTTTGTCCATCTCCTGTTGGATTCATGGCAATCATTTCAGCTTTTTTGCGTCCTAGTTTTTCTATAACTACACCTGTGTGATCATTAGGAACATCTACAACTAAATGTTCATAAGGCTCCATTTTTACACCATTTTCTTCTCTTGTAATTACTTCTGGACGACCAAGTGAAAATTCAAAACCTTCTCTTCTCATGTTTTCTGCTAGTATTGTTATTTGAAGCTCACCACGACCTGAAACTTTAAATTTTCCTTCGCTAGCGTTTTCATATTTCATAGCGATATTTGTTTTCATTTCAGCTTCTAGTCTCTCATCTAGTTTATTAGAAGTTACATATTTTCCTTCCAACCCTGCAAAAGGTGAATCATTTACAGCAAAAACAACTGAAAGAGTAGGCTCTTCTATGTGGAGCGGGTCAAGAGGCATAGGGCTAGATGGATCAACCACACTATCTCCCACATCTAAAGCTTCAAAACCTGCAATTGCTACGATATCTCCGCTAACTGCTTCATCTATGTCAATTCTTTCAAGTCCATTAAACCCAATAAGCTTTGAAATTCTACCTTTGAGTGTCTCGCCATTTGCTTTTGCCAACATCACATTTTGGTTCTTTTTAATGACGCCATTAAATATTCTTGCTATTCCAATTTTTCCAACATAATTATCATAATCAAGTGTAAAAACTTGCAATTGAAGAGGGCTTTCAACTTTTCCACTAGGAAGCGGAACAAATTCTAGTATTGTTTCAAATAATGGTTCTAAATTTTTGCTTTCATCACTCATCTCATACTTTGCATAACCCTCTTTTGCGGCTGCATAAATCACAGGAAATTCAAGTTGCTCTTCATTTGCATCAAGTGCAACTAAAAGGTCAAATACTTCATCAACGACCCTTTCAGGATCAGCCGCTTGTTTATCTATTTTATTTATAACAACTATCGGTCTTAAGCCCAAAGAGAGTGCTTTTTTCAATACAAATTTTGTTTGAGGCATCACCCCTTCTTGTGCATCTACAAGAAGCAAAACACCATCTACCATCTTCAAAACTCTCTCAACTTCTCCACCAAAATCAGCATGTCCTGGAGTGTCTATTATATTTATTTTAGAATTCTTATAGTGAATAGCTGTGTTTTTTGAAAGAATTGTTATACCTCTTTCTTTTTCCAAATCATTACTATCCATAACTCTTTCATCAACTTTCTGATGCTCTGTAAATGTACCAGATTGTTTCAATAATTCATCAACTAATGTAGTTTTACCATGATCAACATGTGCAATCACAGCAATATTTCTAAATACCAAATCCATTTTTTCTCCTTTTAAATGACCTTACGCATATAATAGGCAAAGCCCATTATAGTGGCAGACACTTATTGTCCCTACAACTCCTTAAAGCTACAAAAAGATAAACTTTTTGAGAAATAAGAGGTTTTACCTACTTCTTAATAAAAGTGCATAAAGTCAGCCTTTAACTCTAAGAGTTAAAATATTAAGCTGTGCATTATATCTAAATTTTCTTAAATTAAAACTAACCAAATAATTCAAATAAATATGGAATGTAAATTGCTTATATTCTTGTCAATAAATCCATAAGGCATGTTCATGCAAAACTTAATTTCGATAGTAGCGGCTAACCCCAAAGCGATAAACATCCCAAAAGATACCAATGGAATGAAGACAATAGAGTCAAAACAAGACTCCAAAGATTTTGTTTCTATTTTATTTGAACAAATTAAAAATAGTGTAAAAAAATCTTCAAAAAACAGCGATAAACTCTCCTCTAAAGTTAATGTAGATTTGAAGTCTTTACTAAAGGATGACAAAAAAAAATCAACAAATGAACTTGTGTTAAATGAAGTTTTGAGCATACTATCAACATTGAA
>JAADIZ010000163.1:13980-17930 GCA_013151055.1 Campylobacterota bacterium | reverse complement strand
GTGATGGAAAAATGTCTTTCCCAAAATTTTCTGACAAGCTAGAAAAAGTTCTTACCAATAAATCCGCATTAAATGAATTTAAAGATATCAAAAATATAGTAGGCTTGTTAAAATTATCTAAAAAATATAATCTTGGGTTGGAGAATATAAAATTTTCCAAAGAAAAAATCCAAACTTTGCAAAAAGATTTTCCAAAGCTAGGTATTAAAAATTTTTTTGATGACGAAATTGCCAAACATAATTATAAAACAATTAAAGAGACAAAAATTATAAACTTCGACAATAAACCAATAAAAAGTAAAAAAACTGTCGCAATAGAAAAATTGGCTGATACTCTATCTAAGAACAAAGGAACAATAGAAGAAAACCCCAAAAATATCCTTCAAAATCTTCTAAAAAATATAGACAAAGATTCTAAAAAAATAACCATCAAAACAAAAGAAGAAGATAAGAAAGAAAAAGTTAGTAAATTCATCAAAAAAGATGAAAAAATAGTTGTTAAAAATGGTAATAAAATTGAAATCCCAACGAAAAAGATGGAAAAAAATGATATAAAAATTGTAACAAAGGGCACAGAAAAAAATGATGTAAAAACTGTAACAAGAGGCACAGAAAAAAATTATGTAAAAACTGGAGCGAAGAAGATAGAAAAAAGTGATATAGTCCATAGTTTAAATAAAAAAGATATAGCAATTGTCCAAAAAGAAACAAAATTAGATAAGAACAAGCGTACAAAAGATACAACTGAGCAAATAGTAACTAGAAAGGAAACAGACAAAACTCTTCTTCAAACGAAACTAAAAACGAGAAATTTGGCATCAAACAATTCGCAAACAGAAAAAAATAGTATTTCAAACAGTATCCAAAATATTTTTACAACAGCAAAGGATACTGATAACTCAAAAAAAGATATTAAAGAAATAAGACAAGAACCAAACTTGCATAAAGCTGAAATAAAAACAACATTAAAATCAAGTAAAAATGCAAATGCAAAACAAAGTTTAAATCAATTTTCTAATAATTTAAAAGAAAAAATAGAGGCGTACAAACCGCCTATTATGAAACTACAAATGACATTGACACCAAAAAATTTGGGTGAAGTAGAAGTAACCATTTTAAACAGAGGTCACAATCTGCATGTAAACATCACCTCAAACACAAACACGATGTCTCTGTTTACCCAAAATCAAGCAGAATTTAAAAACTCTCTTGTAAATATGGGTTTTACAAATCTTGAAATGACTTTTTCAGATCAAGGAAAGAATAATCAACAAAATCAAAATCAAAATAGTAAAAAAACCAATAACACTCCACTAGAAGAGACTCGAAATCAAGAAAATCATGAAAGCACTATTGAATTAATAGTGCCTAAATATGTATAAAGGATAAAACATGTCAACAGCAATTACTTCAAACACAACAAATTTAAGCGGAATAACAAATTCATTAAGCAGTAAAAACAGTGGGGCTGTTCAAAACCCAAATAGCATATTGGGTAAGGATTCTTTTTTGAAGCTTTTACTAACAGAACTTCAGTACCAAGACCCTACAAGTCCGATGGATACGGGAAAGATTCTTGATCAAACTTCACAATTAGCTACACTTGAGTCAGCTGATAACACAAATAAAACTATGGAAAATCTTGTAAGCAGGCTTAATAGTAGTATGAATATGGGAGCTCTTGCGGCCATAGGAAAAATAGCAAGTTTAGGCTCAAATGCTATATCGCTGCCAAAAGATGGCTTGGCAAAATTTGAAGTATATTTTAAAGATAAAATACAAAGTGGTACTCTAAGCATATCTGATTCAAAAGGTAATGTTGTAAGAACTGTCTCCTTAGATAAACAAGCTGGAAAAGCTGGTGTTTTGTCATTTCAATGGGATGGTGTAAGCGATAATGGAGAAAAAATGAAACAAGGATTGTATAGTGTAACAGCAGATTATACTGATGCCAATGGGAATGCTCTAAAAACACAATTTGGCATATATCCTGTGGAATCTGTAAGATATGACAATGGCAAACCTCTCATGAAATTAGGCTCTTCTTATGTTCCCATGAGCAATATACATGAGTTTTATTAATAGGAAAAAACATGAATACTTCTTTTTATAATGGTGTAAGTGGCATAAAAGCTGATCAGTTTTACCTAGACACAGTTGCAGAAAATATCGCAAATATAAGCACTGTCGGTTATAAAAAAAGTAATGCACCTGAATTTTCTACTATTTTTTCAACTACACTGACAGATAGTTATTTTAGTCCAACTGCAAACGATAGTGGATTAGGTGTCAGAAAAACTGCACCAACACTAAACATGAGCCAAGGTATATTTCAAGCAACTGATCAAAAATTTGACTTAGCAATTGGTGGAGATGGTTGGTTTGGAGTACAAGGATTAAATAATCAAACATACTATACAAGGGCTGGTGCTTTTAATGTAGATACAAATGGTAATTTAGTAGATCCAAATGGAAATTACCTTTTAGCAACTAGTGGAAATAATATCACTCCAACAACTCTTTCACAAAGTATAATGGAAGATTTTGGAAAATATTATGGAAAAGGTTCAACAACTCTTGGTAATGCATTTGCTATAACTGATCCTGGAGATATTTCTCTTGGTTCTGTCGGTTCTCAAACAAAAATAAATCTACCAGATATTTTATACTATCCACCCATTGCATCAACTTATGTAAAATATCAAGCAAATCTAAATCCTCAAATAAATATAGCCTCAACACAAATAGATATAAATAGTGCTGATATCTCAAGTACAACAAATTCACTAAACAATACAATTAGTATAACTGGTTCGGTAAACAATACAGCTCAAATTTTAAATCCAAAAAAAGATGACGGTGTCTTAATCACCATAACCGATATAAATGGCAAAACAGTGAAAGCAAGCAGTTCATTAGATAGCAATTTAAATTGGTCTTTAACAAACAAAGATATCAGTACTCTTGATACTAGCAAACCACCAAAAGTAAGTGCAAAACTTATTACAAATCAAGAAATTCCAAATAAGGAACATTTTACCTCAACGATAATTTCTCCTACTGGAAAAAAAGACGTACTTGATATGACTTTTATAAAAGAAATTCCACAGCCTCCACAAGGAAGCGTTTGGAATGCCGACTTAAAAATTTTATCATTTTTTGGACAATATGATCCAAGTGTTAGTTATGATCCGACCAAATATCAAATTGACAAAGTTAGCAATAAAGTTTATAGTATAGTTGACTCTAAGACTGGAAATATCACTTTTTCTAGCAATGGTGAACTTTTAACTTCCAATTTACCAACGATGTCAAATAGTGGAGTACCTTTAAATATAGATGTTGGAAGCCCAAATAGTTATACAGGATTTGTTTCAAGTGCCTCTTTAGATAAATCTCGCTCAGAACAACACGATGGTTTAGTTGCTGGGCAACTTAAAGATTATGGAATTGATGAAAATGGTAATGTTATTGCTAATTTTAATAATGGCAGAAGTTTATCCATAGCAAAAGTAGCAATTTATCATTTTCAAAATGACCAAGGTTTAAATAAAACTAGCAATACTCTTTTTAGAGAATCGGCAAATAGTGGCAATCCTATATTTTTCACCGACAAAAATGGTAGCCCAATTTTGGGAGCTAAGATAAATTCTCATAAACTAGAAAACAGCAATGTAGATTTGACGATTGCCATGAGCGAGCTGATTTTAGCACAAAGAACATATAGTGCAAGTGCAAAAAGCATAACTACGAGTGATCAAATGATACAAAATGCAATAAATATGAAAAAATAGGAATGATTTTTGCTTTTGTTTTATACGATTTAAGCATTATTTCACGGAAACAACCAAAATTTAATGCAATAAAAAGAAAATAACTAAAATTCTCGACTTTAGTCGTAGCTTTAGTGCAATGAATTTCTTGGGAATTTACTTCCTAAGAAAGAAAAC
>JAADIZ010000163.1:0-13947 GCA_013151055.1 Campylobacterota bacterium | reverse complement strand
AAAAACAGTTAGATAAAAAAGGATGTAAAGATGTTAAGATCTCTTTGGGCTGGTGTATCAGGACTACAGGCACATCAAATAGCCCTAGATATAGAAGGCAACAATATAGCAAATGTAAATACTGCAGGTTATAAGTATTCTAGAGCAAATTTTTCTGACATGCTTAGCCAAACATCAAAGATAGCGACAGCTCCTCAAGGAGCATTAGGCGGTAAGAATCCTATGCAAGTAGGTCTCGGAACACAGGTAAGCTCTATCACCAAGATTTTTAAACAAGGCTCGGTTCAGACAACAGATAAAAATACTGACTTAGCGATACAAGGTGATGGCTTTTTTGTAGTAAGTCCAGATGGTGGAAGTACTTATAAATATACTAGAAATGGCGATTTTGTTTTTGATGCATTAGGAAATTTTACAGATAGTAATGGGTATATAGTACAAGGATGGGTCAGGAACAAAGATACAAATAAAATTGATTCTACAGCACCTATCAAAAACATTACTATTCAACCTGGTCTTACTACGCCAGCCAATTCTTCATCATATGTAAAACTAAAAGCAAATCTCAACTCTGGAAATACTATTAAAAACAAAACGGCTACATATGCACTTGATTCAACAGCTGGTTTAAGTTCAACTGAAGAAACAGAAGATATGGGAGTGTTATTTACTGGGGATGGGAATGCATTTAACCTCCAAGCTGGTCAAGGTATCAATATTACTTTAACAGATCCTACTAATTCTGCTACTACAATAACTAAAACATTTCAATATGGAACAGATTTTACAACAACAGAAGATTTACGCTCAGCAATGCAAACTTTTATCCGAGGAAATGTAACATATAAATCTACTACTGCCGAAGTTTCTATAAATAAAGAAGGAAAATTTCAAATTTTAAACCCTGCTGGCGGTAATAGTTTAGATATTAGCATTGCCCCTTATACTGCTACTGGAATCACTGAAAATACTTTTTTTACTCAAACTATGGGTTCACTTTCAGGTTTATTGCCTTCAGATGCTACAGGTAGCCTAAAATTATCTCAACCTATTACAGCAGCTGTTCACGCATCTAGTATAGATATCTATGATTCTTTGGGTACAAAGCATACAGTGCGTCTTGAATTTAGAAAAAAAGCTCAAAATACATGGAGTTTTTCTGTTACTGTACCAGCACCTTCGACTTTAGCAGGAGCAACTCCAACACCTAATATTCTTGAAGGTGGAACTATCAACTTTAATTCCAACGGTTCACTATCCCAGTACAATCCTCCAGGTATCACATTTAGTGGTAACAATGGTTCTTCACCAAATCAACAGATTAATTTTAATTTTGGCTCAACCAATGGATTTGATGGCATTACTAGCTATGACGCTACTTCTAATACTGCAGGAATTAGTCAAGATGGTTTTCCTGGCGGTGATTTATCTGGTATAAGAGTTGATGAGACAGGAACTTTAATTGGAAGTTTTACAAATGGCAGAAGTTTTGGACTAGCTCAGGTTTCAATGGCAAAATTTACAAATAATAATGGACTTGAAAGTGATGGTGGAAATGCATTTATACAAACCTCAAACTCTGGTGACCCAATCATTGGTCAAGCAGCTGTTGGTGGACGAGGTTTTATTCAAGCTAGTGCCTTGGAGATGAGTAATGTCGATTTATCTCGTTCTTTAACACAACTTATCATCGTTCAAAGAGGTTTTCAAGCTAATGCTAAAACTATAACAACTTCAGATCAGATTCTTAATACATTACTTCAATTAAAACGATAAATTTTGATATAATTAGCCTCAATAAATTTTGAGGCTAATTATCATGGAAATCACTCTTTTACAACATACATCCTTAGCAGTCTGTGCAAGTGCAATTCGTACTTGTTGGCAAAGTTTTGACAAAAGCGATGATGGCGGTGAAAAAGATAGAGAACTCATAGATAGAGTTGGCAATAAATTTAAACACGCTTCAACACTAGAACACTTGGTATATACATTTTATATCAAAGGCATATCTCGTGCACTTTTACAAGAGCTTGCACGGCATCGCATGGCATCATTGTCAGTAAAAAGTACAAGATATACTCTAAAAGAGTTAAAAGCTGAAGAAAGCTACGATAAAAAAGATTTTAAAAGAGCTAGCAAATACCTTGTCATGACAGACCATGAAAAAGTAAATGAGATGAGTATAATTGCGCTTGAAAATTTAAGAGTTATTTTGAAAGAGGGAGTTAGTAACGACAAAGCAAAATATTGTCTCCCTGAAAGTTATAAAACTGAACTTACTTGGAGCATAAATGCAAGAAGTTTACAAAACTTTTTAACTCTAAGAAGTAGCAAATCTGCCCTTTGGGAGATACAGATTTTAGCTCGAAAACTCTATGAAAACCTGCCCTTTGAGCACCAGTACCTTTTTACATGTGAGTAACTTTCACACCATTTGCATAAGTTAAAGCTATAGCTATAGCATCAGTGATATCAAGGGGTTTTATCTCTTGTTTTATGCCCAATATTCGCTTGACCATAAAAGCTACTTGTTCCTTCTTTGCTTTGCCATTTCCTGTCACTGCTTTTTTTACTTGAAGAGGTGTAAATTCGTGAAAATTACCAATAACTTGAAGTATCTTTAAACTTAAAGCCCCCCTAAACTGGGCTAGTTTGAGCACTGTTTTAGGATTATAAGCAAAAAATATATCTTCTATAACTACTTCATCAATTTTATGATTTTCAAAGATGATATCCAAGCCTTCAACAAGTTCAATTATTTGGTACTGAAGAATTTTTTCTTTGATTTTTATAAGTCCCGCTTCTATGAGCTTTGTTGTAGTTTTTTCTTTGCTAATTATCGCATATCCGCAGTTTTTAGTGCCTGGATCTATACCTAAAATAGTCATTAAACAGCCTTTATTCACATTTTTATTCACATGGTGAAAATCTTTTTCACATTAATTTATCAAACATAATTTGCATTCTAACATTTCTTCTTTTCAATTAACATATAACTAATCTATTTTTGGATAAAATAGACACATTATAGTAAAGGGGAATTTTTGTTAGCGGACAATGTATTAGAACTTTTGAAAAATGAAATATCTGAGCAAGAATATAAAAGATATATAAGTCAAATTGAGTTTGATGAAAAAAGTTCACACTCTGATCAAAAAGTTTTTATCGCTCCAAATGTTTTGATAAAAAATTGGATACAAACAAAATATAGCGAAAAAATTTCACATCTTTTTGAAGTAAAAACTGGGAAAAAACCTGAAATTTATATCACATTAAAAAATAGTATCGCACAAACAAAAAAAAACATTAAGGCAACAAAACAAATTGAATTAAACAAACCAACAATAAATACTATATTAAATCCATCTTATACATTTGAGAGTTTTGTGATTGGAAGTTCAAATCAATATGCTTACTCTATTGCAAAATCTGTTGCTAAAAAACCAGGGGTTATCTATAATCCTGTATTTATTTATAGTCCTACAGGACTTGGAAAAACACACTTGATACATGCTATTGGAAATTATTCACAAGCAAATGGTAAAAATGTCATTTATGCTACGATTGAGCAATTTATGAATGATTTTACTTATAATTTAAAAAATCAAACAATGGACAGATTTAGAGATAAATATAGAAAATGTGATATTTTACTTATAGATGATACACAATTTTTATCAAATAAAATTCAAACCCAAGAAGAATTTTTTCATACTTTTAATGAACTTCACTCTGCAGGAAAACAGATAGTTTTAACTTCTGACAAACCGCCTAAGATGATAAATGGACTCGAAGAGAGACTTAAGAGTAGATTTGAGTGGGGAACGATTGCAGATATTGGATTGCCTGAGCTTGAAACTAAAATTGCCATTATAAAAAAGAAATGTGAATTAGATGGTATTGACTTAAATAATGAAGTAGCAAACTATATAGCAGTAAATATGGGTGATAATATAAGAGAAATTGAAGGGTCAATTATAAATCTAAATGCGTATGCTACCTTAATGAGACAAGAAATCACCATAGAATTTGCAAAAAATGTTATGAGAGCACAAATAAAAGAGAAAAAAAATCATATAACACTCGAAGACATTATAAGTGTAATTTCAAGAGAATTAAATATAAAGCCAAGTGAAATAAAATCAAAAAAACGAAATAAAAATATAGTTGAAGCAAGAAGAATAGGTATATATTTAGCAAGAACTCTTACACCCAATTCTATGCCTCAACTAGCATCATTTTTTAGTATGAAAGATCATACTGCAGTTTCAAAAAATATGAAAAAAATAAACGAAATAATAGACATAAATGAAACATTTAAATTAAGAGTTGAAGAGTTAAAAAATAAAATATTAATAAAAGAAGCTAAATAAATTGTGAAAGAATGTGAAAAAATTAAAATCTTTTTTCACTGACAATTCACTATATTTTAGTAGTTTACGAGAGGTTTTCACAATTTCAATGTAAACTACTACTACTTCTATTAATATTTAATAATAAAAAGGGGAAAGCATATGAAAGTTTCTATAAATAAAGGTGTGTTGGAAACAATACTTATAAATACACAACCATATTTAGAAAAAAAAGATTTAAGCCAAATAACATCTCATATACTTATAAATACTATAGAAGATGAATTTACAGTAAAAGCTACTGATTTTGAGATAGGACTTAGCTATAATACTAAAAGTGTTAAAATCCTAGATCATGGAACTGCAACTGCAAATGGTAAAAAACTTCTTGATATTATTAAAATATTAAAAGATGAAGATATCACGCTTGAAACTATCAATGATAATTTATATATCAAACAAAATAGTTCAAAATTTAAGCTTCCAATGTTTAATCCAAATGAATTTCCTAGTTTTCCTCAAATAGACGATAAACCAAAGTTTGATATAAATAGCTCTTTATTTGTAAAATCAATCAAAAAAATAGCTCCAGCGATTGATAATAATAATCCAAAATTTGAATTAAATGGAGCTTTGATAGATATAAAAGATAACTTTATAAATCTAGTATCAACAGATACAAGAAGATTGGCTATTGTTAAATTACAAAATGATACAGAGCATAATTTTTCTCTTATTATTCCTAAAAAAGCTATTAGTGAAATCCAAAAACTTTTTTTTGATGAGATTGAGATATTTTTTGATGAAGTTACTTTAATAGCAAAATCATCAAACTTTCAATTTTATACAAAATTAATAAATGGAAAATTTCCTGATTATGAAAGAATTATTCCTAAAGAAAAAAAATATAGATTACTTTTAAATAGAGGTAAAATTATAGATGCTATCAAACAAGTTTCAATTATTTCAAATGAAATGAAAATTACTTTTAAACAAGAAAAGATAGTATTTGAAAGTTTAAACGATGAAAACATAGAAGCAAAAACAGAGATAGAATATAACACAGGATTAGATAATGACATATATTTAGCGATAAATAGTAGATATTTTATAGACTTTTTAGCAAATATAGAAAATAGTGATTTTACACTAGGATTTAATGATAGTTCTCTCCCTTTTACATTAGAAGATGAGAATTTTATAACAATCGTTATGCCAATAATGATTTAAAGGAGAATTTTTAATGAGCGAATATGGGGCAGCAAATATAAAAGTATTAAAAGGTTTAGAAGCAGTTAGAAAACGACCTGGTATGTATATAGGTGATACAAATATAAATGGTCTTCATCATCTGATTTATGAAGTAGTTGACAACTCAATTGATGAAGCAATGGCTGGTTATTGTGATAAAATCACAGTAGAAATTACAAATGATGGTTCAGCCATTATAAGTGATAATGGTCGAGGTATTCCAGTTGCTTTACATCCTACTGAAAAAATTTCGGCAGCTACTGTTGTTTTGACAGTTCTTCACGCTGGCGGTAAATTTGATAAAGATACATATAAAGTCAGTGGGGGACTTCACGGAGTTGGCGTTTCTGTTGTAAATGCACTTTCATCAAAACTAGTGGCAACTATAAAAAGAGATGGGGCAGAACATCGTCAAGAATTTTCTTGTGGAATTCCTACGAGTGAATTAGAAACTGTTAAAAAAAGTAGAAAAAAAGGTACTTCTATAGAATTTTGGCCAGATGAGAGTATATTTGAAACTATCGATTTTGTATATGATACTTTAGCAAAAAGATTTCGCGAAATTGCATATTTAAATCCAAAAGTAACTATAGAATTTAAAGATAATAGAGATGGAAGAGAAGATATTTTTCATTTTGAAGGTGGTTTAAAACAATTTGTAGAAGACTTAAATAAAAAAGATAAAGTATCCTCTGCTTTTTATTTTAACGACACAGTTGGTGGAGTAGAAGTAGATATTGCTCTTATGTATAACTCAACTTACGGTGAAACACTTCTTTCATTTGTAAATAATATAAAAACACCAGAAGGTGGAACTCATGAGAGTGGTTTTCGAGCAGGTCTTACAAGAGCTATAGTAAATTATATAAATGCAAATGCAGCCGCTAGAGAAAAAGATATAAAGATAACAGGTGATGATGTAAGAGAAGGTTTGATTTCAGTAGTGAGTGTAAAAGTTCCTGAACCTCAGTTTGAAGGTCAGACAAAAGGAAAATTAGGAAATACTTATGTAAAACCAATCGTTCAAAGACTTACTTTTGAAAAATTAGTAAAATACTTTGAAGAAAATCCTCTCGAAGCAAAAGTTATTATGAATAAAGCTTTAGGAGCTGCTAGAGGAAGAGAAGCTGCAAAAAAAGCAAGAGATTTAACAAGAAGAAAAGATTCCATGAGTATAGGAACTCTTCCTGGGAAGTTGGCTGATTGTCAAAGTAAAGATGCAAGCATCAGTGAATTATACCTTGTGGAGGGAGATAGTGCGGGTGGAAGTGCTAAACAAGGAAGAGATAGAGTTTTTCAGGCTATTTTACCACTAAAAGGTAAGATTTTAAATGTTGAAAAAAGTAGAATTGATAAAATTTTAAAATCAGAAGAAATTAAAAATATGATTACAGCTCTTGGCTGTGGAATTGGTGAAGAATTTAACGAAGAAAAACTTAGATATCATAAATTAATCATTATGACGGATGCTGATGTAGATGGTAGTCATATACAAACTCTACTTTTGACATTTTTATTTAGATTTTTAAGACCAGTTGTTGAAAAAGGGTACATTTATTTAGCTCAACCACCGCTTTATAGATATAAAAAGGGCAAAAAAGAGATATACATAAAAGATGATAGTGAATTAAATGCACTTTTGATTGATAATGGAATTGATAGTATGGATTTTGAAGGCATTGGTAAAAATGATTTGGTAGATTTTTTTAAAATAGTAGCAGCTTACAGAAATATCCTAAAAGAGTTAGAAAAGAGATATTCTGTGATTAAAATCATTAGATTTTTAATTGAAAATCCAGATATTATATCACTAAGTAATAAAAAAATGTTTGAAGAAATTGAAACTTATATAAAAAAAATTGGCTACAATATTTTAAATAAGAGCATAGATGAAGAAAATATACATTTATATATTCAAACAAATGGTGGGCTTGAGGAGTTACAATTAAATGAAGATTTCTTTACAAACCCATTGTATGAAGAAGCTCTTTATATAAGAAATAAGATAATTGAGCGAGATTTAGATTTAGGAGATCGTGATCCAGTTGAGCTTCTTGATGAGATAGAGAAATTTGCAAAAAAAGGTGCATATATCCAAAGATATAAAGGTTTAGGTGAGATGAATCCTGAACAACTTTGGGAAACAACTATGAACCCTGAAAACAGAAGATTACTTAAAGTAAATGCTGATAATTTTGAAATAGCAAGTGAGACATTTTCACTATTTATGGGTGACGAAGTTGAGCCTAGAAGAAACTATATACAAGCTCATGCAAAAGATGTAAAACATTTGGATGTATAATATAGATGTTATATTCAGAGTCAAAAGAGAGAAATAATCGTTTTATAACTTCTTTGAAGATAGGATTTCCTTTTCTTATTTTGACTCTTTTTTTCTTTCTTTTTTTTAGATTTTTTCAAGATGATATAGAGAGTTTCATACTTTTGGTGCTTCTTATTCCTATTTATGTTTATTATATTTTATATCTCATATATAATGAATTCAAATCAACTTTGATTGACCCGATCACAAAAACATTTAATAGAAAAGAGATAATTGATAAAATAGATATTATAAAAAATAAAAAGTATGATTCAATAGTTGTTCTTGTAAAAGTAGAAAACATTGTTGATATAAATGATCGATATGGTATGTCAAATGCGGATGAATTACTAAGAATCTTTGCCATCAAAATAGATGAATTTTTAAGACATTATAATTTTAAAGAAGTCCCTATTGGAAGATATGGTGGAGGATATTTTTTACTTGTATTAAAAGGAAGAGTAAAAGAATTAAAGCACATTTTAACTATTTTTTCAAAAGAATTAAGAAATATAGGAATAAATGATATAGAAATAAAGACAGATTTTTCACTACTTGATTCAAAATATGATAAAAATGTAAACAATATTATAAAAAAACTCATTTTTATGGTAGAAAACAGCGAAGAAGTAGAAACAAATATAAAACCAAATGAATTTGAAAATATTGTTTATAATGCAATAAAAAGTGAAAAATTTATCTTTAAATATCAACCAGTAAAACAGATAAACACAAACAGCATAAAAATTTTTGAAATTTTAACAAAAATCTATTCTAAAAGTGAGGGAATGCTCTCAAGAACTCAAATCCAAAAAGTTGTAAATCATCTTGGACTTGAGATGCTTTTTGACAAAAAGATTTTAAATTTACTTTTAAAAGAGTTAGAAAATATAGACTTAAAAGATACTCTTTTTAGTATCAAAATTTCTCCAGTTAGCCTTAGAAATAGTGATTTTAGACAATACCTTAGTGAGCTTTTTTATAAAAATAATTTAAAACCGGAAAATTTTATAATTGAATTTGTTGAGCGAAGAGCATATCAAGAACCACACAGATTTAAAGAAATTTTAAATCAATATAAAAAAATGGGATTTAAGATTTGTATAGATAATTTTGGCGGAGATAATTGTAGCTTAAAATATATAAGATATCTTCCTATAGATATAGTTAAATTTGATATACTCTTTACAAAAAATATAAATGATGATATATACTTAAAAGTTTTAAAAGCACATGTAGATTTTTTAAAAAGCATAAATGTAAAAAGTATGGTAAAATTTATAGATAAAGAAGAAATCTTTAAAAAGATAGAAAATTTGAAACCTGATTATATTCAGGGTTTTTTGGTTTCAAAGCCAAAAAATATAAAGCAAATAAGGGAGATGATAAAATGAAATATGGTGAAAAAGAGATAAAAGAATTTGATATAGAAAAAGATTTAGAAATTTGGCCAAATAAACATAAAAAAAACTATATCATAAAAATAACCCTTCCAGAGTTCGTTTGCTTGTGTCCTAGAAGTGGATATCCTGATTTTGCAACTATATATATAGAATACACTCCAAGTGAATTTGTGATTGAATTAAAGGCTATAAAACTATATATAAATAGTTTTATATATCGCAATATCTCTCATGAAGATAGTGCAAATGAGATATACGATACTCTCTTTGCAAAACTAAAACCAAAATGGCTAAAAATTTTTGCAGATTTTAATCCAAGAGGAAATGTTTACACAACTATAGAGATAGATTCAAATAAAATCCAAAAAAAATAAGTTTCTTCGCAAGGCAAAAGCTTTAGTGATAGGAATTTAATAGGAACTTTGTTTTTATTAAAAGGAGAAATTAAATGTTAAATCCAAAATTAATCGAGCATCTTTTTGCAGCCGCTTCCATACAAAGATGGAATGACTATCCCCAAATGGTTGAGCTTGTTGAACTTGATAAACAAGCTCATAAATTTATAATAGCTTATTTTATGGCAAATATCGAAGAAAATGTAAATAAAGTTCACTTAATAGAAGCAGCAATTTTTGAATTTTTAAGACGGGTAGTTGTTACAGATATAAGACCAGATGTATTTAGGCAAGCATTGCAACAAAAGGAAAAAGAGATAAATCAGTGGGTAATTTCACAATTGTCTGATTCTATAGAAGATATCCAAAATGGAGAATTTCTTAAAAGATTTGAAGAGTATTTGGAAAATCCTGACATGTATAAAAAAGAGAGATTTATACTCAAAGCAGCTTCTTATCTCTCTACAAAATGGGAATTTTCAATCGTATATCAAACAAGCCAATTTTTAAGTGGCATAGATGAAGTAAAAGAAGCAGTCGAAGATGAAATAGAAGATTATTATGAGTTAGTCAGTGTTCGCAAAATCGCATTAAATAAAAAAATATCAAAAATTATAGATTTAAGCGGAAGATTAAGATTTCAAAAGCGATGGGCACAAACTCCAAGAGTTCCACAAACTTCAGTTTTAGGACATATGCTAATAGTCGCAATTTTAGGTTATTTTTACTCTTTAAAAGTAAAAGCATGTGATAAAAGAATCGAAAATAATTTTTATTGTGCACTTTTTCATGATTTACCTGAAGCACTGACTAGGGACATCATTTCTCCCGTTAAGTACTCTGTAAGTGGACTTGATGATATAATTTGTGAATACGAAATAAAAGTGATGGATGATAAAATTTTTCCATATATTCCAACAAAATTTTTGAAAGAATTCAAATACCTTTTAGGTTTATATGATGGCAAAAAAGATGAATTTGCAGATAAAATTATATCCAATGGAAAGATAAAAATTGTCAAAAATGTGAATGAATATAATGAAGATAAATACTCACCAATAGATGGATTAGCACTAAAAAATTGTGATAGATTATCTGCTTTTATAGAAGCAACCTTGTCTATATCTCACGGTGTTAAGTCTAAAGAATTAATCAATGGCAAAGAGTATATATTAAAAGCTTTAAAAGAAAAGTCTCAAAACGGAGATGTAAATTTTTATAATTTAGCAAAAAATATTGAAAAGTTTGTTGGGAGTTAAAAACCCTCCTTCAGATTACTGCGGCACACACTTTAAAAGAGTGCTCTGCTGTGTTCCCACCCTGAAGCATTATTCTTAGAAAATATTGCACAGGTCTAAAGGAGAGCGGGTGAAATTATACCAAATTTTACTTAAATAAAAGTTTTAAAGAGTAAAATTGCAAAAAAATTAGAGGAAAATTTATGATAAATAGTGAAATTTTTTATCTTTTTTCAATTATTTCCGTAGGATATATTTTGGGAAATATAAAAATACGAGGTTTTTCACTCGATATCACAGCTATGCTTTTAGTAGCACTTATTGCTGGTCATTTTGGTATGGTTATATCAGATAATTTTAAACTCTTTGGGCTCGCAATTTTTATATATGCAGTAGGACTTCAGTCAGGTCCAGGATTTTTTGAAACTATCAAAAATGAAGGTATAAAACTAAATTTACTTGCTATCTTCCTCCTCCTTAGTATTTTTACAATTATTTATACATTAGGTACTTATTTTGGTTTGAGTAAAAGTATAATTGATGGTATTTTTACAGGCTCACTCACAAGTGTTCCCTCACTAGCGGCTGCGATAGAAGTGAAAAATGATCCAATAATTTCTGTCATTTTTGGTGTAGTTTATCCTTTTGGAATCTTTGCTACTATACTTTTCATAAGAATTTTACCTATAATCTTCCGTGTAGATTTGCAAAAAGAAGTTGATATATACGAAAAACAAAAAAAACAAAAATATCCTTTAATTTTGACAAAAAATTTTAAAATTACAAATGAAAATTTTAAAACTCATCCTATAAAAAAATCCCAAGTGGAAAAGTTAACTTCAACCTTGATAGAGAGAATTGAAGCAGTGGATAAGTGTGATTTAGATGAAAATGCTTGTAAACTACTCCATTTTAATGATATTATCAGAGTTTCTGGTACAAAAGAACAACTTGAAACGCTAAGTGTAATGTTAGGAGATGATATAGGGGATGCATATAAATTTCATGATGATATGAAAGTTTTGAGACTCTTAGTCACCTCAAAAGAGATAGTTGGTAAAAAAATTGCAAGTATAAGAGAGTTAAAATCTCTTCGTGCTGTTGTTACAAAAGTCAGAAGAGCAGGCATAGATATAGCACCACACCCTTCTCTTGCTTTGATGCTTGGTGATAAACTTTATGTAGTGACTCCTCTAAAATACAGCGATAGAGTAACTGATATCATAGGAAATAATCTCTTAAAATACCCAGCAGCTGATTTCCTTCCTATATCTTTAGGGATTGTATTCGGTATTCTTTTAGGTAGTATTCCTTTTAGCTTGCCTTTTTTAGGAGATATAAAACTTAGTTTTGTAGGAGGTATTTTAATCACAGCTTTGATTTTAGGAAGACTAGGACGAATTGGACCAATAGTGTGGCAACTCTCGCCTCACTCAAATACTTTAATGAAAACACTAGGACAGTTGATATTTATGGCTGCGATTGGAACAAATGCGGGTAAATACCTTTTACAAGGATTGTCAGAAAATGGTTTTTTACCTATATATATAGCACTTTTTGCACTAATATTTTCTCTCTTTTTAGTCGCTTTTGTATGCAGAGTATTTTTCAAGATGAATTTTTTAAATATACTAGGATTACTCTCAGGAGGCATGACATCAACCCCAACTCTTACTATGTCAAACAATATAACAAAATCTGATTATCCATCTGTCTCTTATGCTGCGGTATACCCTATGGCATTGGTTGTTGCAATCGTTCTAGCACAGATACTTCTAAAACTTTTTTAAGATGACTATAAATAAAATTTCTCACAATACTATGCTTGATAATTATGTACTTAATATCGAATTATCAAAAATATTAGGTATATCATCTAATGCATACAGATTTTGGAAAAGTGTAAAGGCGGTTAAATATGATGGCTCAAGAGTAGTGTATCTTGAGATAAACTCTATTCCCAAAAAACATAAAGATTTAGTTTATAAGTGTAAAAAGCTAGATGGATATGTGCAGGCACAGGCTTTTTGCAAATACACAGGACTTGCTCCTTCGCACTTAACTAAAAGTAATAACTCAAAAATTTATAAGATTTTGGATATATTGCAAGTCGGCACTGTAAAATTAGTAAATCTAAAAAAATTTTATGATGATTTGGGATTGGATTATAATTATCAGATTTATATAGAAAAATGTAAATATTTTGGACCATCTCCATTAGAAAAAAAGATAAAATTAGATGATAGAATGTGTTTAGGGTACTATTAGTTTAATGCATGATAAATGCTACTAATCAAAATAGCCAATATAAAAGTTCCGCCGATTATTAAACGCATGTAAAAGTATTTGTATTGTTTTTTCATATCCTATTATATCAAAATAATTTTATTATTTGATAAAAATTAGCATTTATGTTATAATAAAATACTAATAAACAATTAAAAAAGGTACTATTATGCCACACATACAATTATTAAAAACAAATGAACTAAAAGCAACTCCGCAAAGACTTTGCATCTTGGATACTTTACAAGAGTGTGGACACGCAACTTTAGAAGATATACAAAAAATTATAAGTGGTAAATTTCCTACATTATCGCTGTCTACCATATACAGAAACTTAAACGAAATGATACAAAAAGATATGGTAAGTGAAGTGAAATTTGCAAATAAAAAAGACTATTTTGAAATAAGCAAAGATAAACATGTACATTTAATCTGCCAAAAATGCAAAAAAATAGAAGATTTTGAAATTCAAACAGATGATATTTCAAAAAAAATAGAAGAGCAAACAGGTGACAAAGTACTAGGTGATACACTTTGTTTCGATGTTATTTGTAAAGATTGTCTAAGCACAATGTAGATATACTCTCACTCTTGTTTTTATAACACAGAGAGGTGTCCGAGTGGCTTAAGGAGCACGCTTGGAAAGCGTGTGTGGGGCAACTCACCGAGGGTTCGAATCCCTTCCTCTCTGCCATT
>JAADIZ010000194.1 GCA_013151055.1 Campylobacterota bacterium | reverse complement strand
CCATTTTTTTCTTCAAACATAGGTGCAAATCAACTTTTAAGAAGGGCTTTTTGATGTACAATACAGAAGTTTTACTTCGTGCAATAGTAGCGAGGAATTTTTCAAGATTTTATATCTTGGAAAAGGGGCGTTAAATGAAACGAGCATTTACTATGCTAGAGTTGGTTTTTGTTATAGTTATCATGGGTATTGCAGCTTCTATAGGAGCGGAAATCATAGCTAAGCTTTATGAAAACTATATACAAACAAGATCTATAAACAAACTTCAGTTTCAAACTGAACTTGTTCTAAATCAAATAGCAAAGCGATTGACTTATCGTATAAAAGATAGTGTTATAGGAGAAAAAAATGGTGGTGCTACCATAGTAGGACTTTCAGGTGCAGATGATACATATCCAGTTATTGCATGGATTGGCAAAAGCTACGAGAGTTCTTTGGGAAATACAACCACAACAGGCTGGAGCGGATTTGTTGATTTAGATTCTAATGAAACAAACGCTACACAAATAAAAACAAATGGCAGTCATCTTGGATATGCTAGAGATATTATAAATGCTCTATCGTATGGTAAAATTGATATAAATGATACTAACTCTACATCACATGCCGTGCTTATTTTCAAAGGAAAAGATGACTACAATGTAAGCAAATATGGCTGGAATGGAGCAGGAACAAATGATGCAAATTATACATATAACATACAAGTAATTGGAGGTGAGCTTTTAAAAATAAAAGATAAAAATATTACAACTGCTTATGAACAATACAACTTAGCATGGAGTGCTTATGCTATAGTTCCTGAGGGAAACAATACAGGTGACTTCAACCTTACACTAAAATACAATTTTCAACCTTGGGATGGAGAAAAATACAGTGATGCAAACACCTCTTCTTCTGTTCTTATGGAGCATGTAAGTAGTTTTAAATTTATGCAATACGGAGAGACTATCAGGCTTAAGCTTTGTATAAGAGATGACAAAACGGGTGGAGATTATGGATTTTGCAAAGAGAAGGTGATATTTTGATGAGAAAAGGCTTTTCACTATTAACTGCAATTATATTTTTAGTTCTTGTAGCTACCATATCCGCCATAAGCATATCATTATCTACTCAATCAGTAAAACAGACTGGCGATATATTTCTAAAAACTCAAGCTGAACTTCTTCTAAGAAGTGGCACAGAGTATGCAATGCTAGCAATGAGTGGTAACAATTATAGCAATAGTTGTCTAAATAGTGTCAATATGACTTACAACAATATGTTTGATATAAATGTAACCATAATGTATATAGGAAATGGTTTAGTCACTGCTGGATGCACACAAATAGGGACAGATATAAATACTAGCGAATCAAACAGAACGGCTATCATAGATATATGGGTAAGAACAAAAAAAGATATATTGCCAGAACCAATAGTTATACATAGAAGAACTATCCAAAAACCATAATTTTAGTCTTTATATTTAAGCTTCCTTTTGTTATACTTTTTAATGGGATTGATATAAACATTAACCCTAATTTTTCCCTTGTTGGGAACACAAAGGAGACAAGATGAATTTAAGTATCGTAGGAAAACAATTAGAGTTAACTGAAGCTATAAAGAACCATGTTCAAGGAGCTGCAGATTCACTCAAAAAGTATAATTTAGATATAATTTCCACAAGATGTGTGCTTTCAGCTGATGAAAAAAATGGTAAAAAAGGTTTTAGCGTAGAGTTTGCTATAAATTTAGCCCACATGAACACAGTAGTCATCAAACAAAAAGATAAAGATGTTTATGCTGCCGTTGATTTAGCAATCGAGAGAGCTAAAAAAGTTTTAAGAAGACATCACGATAAGGTTACAAGCTTTAAGAAAAAAGAGACAACCGAAGAAGAAATTGATTTTGCTGATGATGAAATAGTACCTATGAGGCTAGAGAGCTATAAGCCAATAGAAGTTGACGAAGCTCTTCAGGATTTAAAAGAGAGTGATAAGCAATTTATCATATTTCACGACAAAGAAGACAAACTAAGAGTTCTCTACAAAAGAGCAGATGCTAAATTTGGTCTTTATTAACCAATTAAACATAAGAGAGGATTAGTCTCTCTTATGTTTTTCTTCCACCATTTTATCTAAAAGTTCAAACACTTTCACGCTTTCTTTTTCCATTTCCGTCATATTTTTTAGGTAGAAATCTACATTTTCTTTATTTAACCCATTCTCTTTTAACTCTTTTTCGCTTAATATTACTGTATCATGGATGTGATAATGAGGCTCAACTAATGTTTTATATGCAGCTGTTGAACCAAATGACTCTTTTCCCTTTGTGTCATACCATTTTCCAAATCTACAATTATGTCCATCAACAAGCATGTCAGGATTTGGAATTTCATTAAGTATTGATGTATAAGCTTTTGTTTTATATACAATATGATCAATTTTAACCAAAGTTGCAAAACTTTTATCTTCTGCAAATAGAGTTGCTTTTGATGATTCATTGGCATCTTGGTTAAATTCAACCATAGACTCACGAAAACTTTCTATTGTTTGCGAAGAGTTTGAAGCAATTTGACTTATTTCATTTGTATTGTTTTGTATATCTTGTGTCTCTTGTTGGAGAGTTTGAACTGTTATTGCTATTTCAGAAGTTGCCTTTTGAGTTCGCTCAGCTAGTTTTCTTACTTCATCTGCAACTACTGCAAATCCTCTTCCATGCTCACCCGCTCTTGCTGCTTCTATAGCTGCATTTAGAGCCAAGAGATTAGTTTGGTCAGCTATATCTTTTATAAGATTTACAACTGATGTTATCTCTTCAGTTCTAGAACTCAGTGAATTTATGGATTCAGAAACATTTAAAATTAACTCTACCAACGAAGTTAGTTTTTTGGAAACTTCATCAGTGGCTTCCATACTAGTATTTGATTTCGTAGCTGTTTTTTGAGTTAATTTTGCTATTTGTTCCATAATTTCTATGACTCCTGTCATATCGGTTTGCAAAATTTTAAAAGACTCTCCTATTCCTCCATTTAGCTTTCCGAATTTATCACTCAATTCACTTCTTAATTTCTCTTTACCAGCTACCAAGATACCTTCAACACCTTTAGAAATCTCTTGGCTTGAAAGATGAAAAGGCCCTTTTAATCCAGCTGGATACATTTTTCTATGGCTCTCTCCCCTGCTCGCCAAATCAACTGCGCTATCAGCATCTCTCATGTATGCTTCAAGTTGGTCAAGTAAATCATTTATACCCCAAGCCGTTTGTGCAAGTGGGTCTTTCATATTTATATGTATAATCCTATCATCCAAATCACCATTTGCTGCTTTTGCAACAACTCTGTGAATTCTTTGTGCTAAATCTGATTTTTTATTTTTTGAATAAAACATATAACTACCCTTGCAATGAGGCGACTAGCTCATCATAGCTAACACCTTTTTCTTTTAACAAATCATTTAAAAATTTCCCTGATGCTTCCATACCACCACTCTTTTCAATCTCTAAGAGTTTAGCATACAAATCACCGCAAACTTTTATACCCTTTTCGCTAGGTTTTCTTCTTACAGAATAGTACCCTATTATATTTCCGTTTATACCAAGCGAAGCTGTAACATTTGCATAAACCCAATAGTAACCGCCATCTTTGGAGAGGTTTTTTACAAAAGCAAAAATTTCTTCTTTATGCTCAATTCTATCCCACAAAAGTTTAAAGACGATTTTGGGCATATCAGGATGTCTGATGATATTGTGTGGAGTTCCTATGAGCTCTTCTTCGCTGTATTTTGCAATCTGCATAAAAATCTGATTGCAGTATGTTATCTTTCCTTTCAAATCAGTCTTAGAAACTATAAAATCATTTGGTTTTAAATCATATCTACTATTTGTTGGTTGCGGTCTTTGCATCAAACCCTCTCTTTATTGATAATTTTTGGTTATTATACTTCAATTTTTCTTTAGCCTTTTTTAATATCTCCTCATCTTCACTCATATCAAACCAGACAAAACTTTTTCCGCTTTGAAAAATACCTTTTAACATATCTCCTCCCTCTCTATATCTCAAATCTAATTCTGCAATTTCAAATCCACTTGTAGTTGTGCAAAAATCTTCAAGTCTTTTACTGTTTTGTAAATTTGTATATAAAAAGCAGTATCCTTTTAGTCCATTTCTGCTAACTCTTCCCCGAAGTTGATGCAGACTTGCAAGTCCAAGTCGCTCAGGTGCAACTATAACTATCGTTGTTAACTTTGGCAATGAAATTCCAACCTCTATGACAGTAGTAGATACAAGTACATTTCCTTTTTGAGCAAACTCCTCTAACACTTCTTCTTTGTTTTTATCTTTACCAAATGTCACATATACTTTCTCAAACTTATTTTCCCAAAAACTTCTGCCTTCTTCGATAGATTGATAATCAATCACTTCGCTTTCTTGCACTAACGGATAAACAATGATGCTTTGATGTCCCTCTTGTATCTGTTTTTTCAGATGCTCCAAGAGTGCGGGGAATTGAGGCTTTTTTATGATTTGAGTTTTGATATCTTTTTTGAAAGGCAACTCTTTGATGTATGAAAAATCAATCAAACTTGAATGCATCATACTTAAAGTTCTAGGTATTGGAGTTGCCGAAAACTGCAAGAAATGAGCTCGCTTATCTCCTTTTTTTGCCAACTCAGATATCATAGCTCTTTGTTTTGTTCCAAACCTATGCTGTTCATCAACCATAACCAAGTCAAATACTGGCAATTTTCTAAAAAGCAGTGCATGAGTTCCTATGATAAAATCATATTTACTCAAATCATCATCTTTTTTACTACTTTGTACTACTAAAGTACTCTTAATCGAAGACGGTAAAAAAATTTGAGCTTCATTAAATATTTGCTTCGCCAAAACTGTTGTTGGCACCATCAGTACAGTTCTTTTTGGCATAGCCATCACAACAGCACTTAAAATCACCATTGTTTTTCCACACCCAACATCGCCCATGATGAGTCTTTTTGCTGCAAATTTACTTTGAAAATCAATTTTTATCTCATTTATAGATTTTTTTTGATCATTTGTCAGTTCAAAGGGTAAGCTTTTTATAAAATCATCTGCAAGAAAGTCTAGTCTATTTTTTGCTAGATACTTTGTCTTTTTTTTGCTCAAAGATAGAAGATACGAGTAAATTTCACAAAACTTCAGAGTTTTTATGACTTCTTTACTATACTCTCCCTCGCAAAAACTATGTAAAAAACTCTGTGTTGGAAAGTGCAGTAAAAGCAGATTTTCTATATCATTTTCGCTCAGATTTTCTTTTTTTAAATTTGTTTCATTTAAGTATTTTTTGACTAGCTTTTGCATAGTTGCATTTGGGATAGCTGTTTTGTATTTTGTTTTTATAGTGTTTATCTCTTTTAGGACTTTTGGCTGCTGAAGTTGAGTATAGCCCATACTCCACACGAGCTTTCCTTTTACATGCAGCACTTCACCAGCTTTAAAAACTTTGGAATGATATGGGCTAGGTCTAAAAATTATAGCATTTAATTTTTCATCCCAAGTCTTACAAAATAGTTTTATATTCAGAGCTTTTGGGCTTCTATGTATATTTAAAACTTCGACTTCGATTGTATTTTGTTGATTTAATTGAGGAGTTTTTGAGATGAAATTGTTTTCGTAAGATTTTGGAGTTAGCAACGCAAATTCTATATAGGTGCTAACTCCTAGTTTTTTAAAATATGATGTATCGTTATTCACTTTGTCACGATAGAAAAGCTTAATTTTGTGATTTCTTTATGTTTTTTGATAAAATCATTCAAATCTTTAAGACTTAATTTTTCGATATTTGCCAAAACTTTTTTTGAGTGACCAAGCTTGTATCCACTGTAATATTCAAAAAAAGCACGGCTCAATCTTTGAGAAAGAGTTTCACTCCTAAGCGGTTCACTTCCAAGTAAAAATTTCTTTGCTTGCTCTAACTCATCTGCAGTACTTCCATTTTTAACAAATCCATCTATAACTTTTTTTACTAACTTTTTTGCTTCACCTAAATTATCCGTTTTAGTTTGCAAATATCCAGTAAAAGAAGAGTATGATTTGCTGATATTATCTCTAGAATAAATCGAGTATGCTAAACCTTTTTTTACTCTCACTTCTTCCATCAACCTACTTCCAAAACCACTCTCGCCAAGTATAAAACTAGCTACTTTCGACTTATATATATTTTCATCGCCACTTTTGACATACAATGGTGCACCAAAATAGATATAAGCTTGATCTGTATCTTTTTTCACTATTTTTTCTTTTTCGTCACCACTAACTTTATACTCTTTTAGTTCTCTTCTTTTTCCTACTTTTATATCATTTAATAATGGGGTTATTATCTTAACAAATTCACTCTTCCCTATATCTCCACCGATAACTATGATAAGATTACTCAAATCTATATGAGTATTATAAAAATTCTTCACCTCATCTAGCTTTAAATTTTTTATACTTTTCTCATCTCCAGAAAATGGATGCTCTATTGGAGTTCCTTTATAAATCAATTTTTTTAAATTTACATTTGCGATATAATCAAAATCACTTTTTTTACTTGAAAGTTCTCCTAAAGTTTGGCTTTTTACTTTTTCAAAGCTCTCTTTTGTAAAATTTGGATCATTTAAGAGTTGCTTTAGCATAGATATTCCATAAGGAAATTGCTCTTTTAAGCTAGAGAGTTCAAATACAAAAGTTTCCGTACCACCATGAGCACTAAGGCTTATAGCTCTTTGTTCAAGCTCACTTGCAAATTTTACTGAACCTAATTTTTTGCTCCCTTCATTTAGCATACTAGCTGTAAATCTAGCAAGTCCTGCATGTCCACTATCTTCTATACTACCACTTTTACGAATAACTAACTGTAAAGTCGCGATAGGCAAATGTGTATCTTTTTCAAATATCACAGGTACTTTTACCCCTTTTATCTCTATATTATCTAAAACTGCACTCACTAAAACTCCTTGTAAAAATAAAAAAATAATTAATATGTGTCTAAACATTATCTAAAACCTCTCTAGTATATTGTATGCGGTATCTCTTTTTGCTGGATACTCTCCTATGTCCTTTATCAACTGTATCATCTCTTCTTGGTTCATCTTATTTTGAACACCAGCAGCTGAAACGACATTTTCTTCCATCATCGTACTTCCTAAATCATTCGCACCAAAAAGCAAGGCTAATTGTCCGATATAACTTCCTTGTGTAACCCATGAGCTTTGTATATTTTTAAAATTATCAAGATACAAACGACTTACGGCTAAAAGCCTTAGATATCTACTTGAAGATTGTTTCTTTAAGTTTGGAATTTCCTGTTTTAGCTTCGTATTGTCAGCTTGAAAACTCCACATGATATAAGCTCTAAAACCGCTAGTTTCATCCTGCAAGTTTCTTATGTGCTCCCAATGTTCCACTATATCTTCATCGCTCTCAACACTTCCAAACATCATGGTAGCAGTCGATTTTATGCCAATTTTATGAGCTTGTCTGTGTACATCAATCCAATCACTCACATTTAACTTTTTAGGAGCAATTATATCTCTAACTTTATCGCTAAGTATCTCAGCTCCAGCTCCAGGAATTGAAAACAATCCTTTTTTATGTAATCGTTCTAATACTTCTTTATAAGAAATCTTTGAAATTTTGGCGATATAGTCTATCTCAATTGCCGAAAAACCATGAATTGTGATAGTTGAGTAGTGCGTGCTTATCCACTCCACCAAATCTTCATACCACTCAATTTTAAGTTTTGGATGAACACCACCTTGAAAAAGTATCTGAGTGCCACCAATTTTGATGAGTTCTTCTATCTTTTTACCTATTTCTTCATAGCTAAGCACATAAGCATCGTCGGCATTTGCATGGCGATAAAAAGCACAAAATTTGCAATCCACCCAACAGACATTTGTATAATTTATATTTCTATCTACTATAAATGTAGTCACTTTTTTAGGATGCAACTCTCTTTTTCTCCGCGTTGCCAATCGTCCAAGTTCGTTTAAATCTGCATTTCTAATCAAATCCAATGCCTCAGCATTGCTCATTCTTGACATATACAATCCTAATAGTATTTATGACATTATACAAAAAGTTAATTAAACAAAAGACAAATGCTAAAGTCCTGGTGCTTTCCACATAGAAGTAGTGATTCCTTCATCTACTAATTCTAGTTGCTTCTCATAAACTTTTTGCCATTTTTCTTGTAAATTTTTGTATATCTTTGTGTTTTGCTTGTCTGGTACATAAATTTTATCCCAAACTACCAGTTTTTTTGCTGCATCTTTTATATTTTTATAAATTCCAGCTCCTACTCCTGCACTCATGGCAGCTCCTAGTGCTGTAGCTTCTGTGACTTTAGGAATTTTCAAACTATATCCTGTAACATCACTTAATATTTGACACCAAAGCTCACCTTTGCTTGCTCCTCCTGCAAAAACTATCTCTTTTATCTCTACACCTGTAAATTTCTCTATTTTTTGTAAATTTATAGCTGAAACTATACAAGCATTTTCTTCTAAACTTCTAAACATTGAAGCGATATTGCAAACAAGTGGGTCAATGGAAAGATTTATAAAGCTTGGGCTTGCATGATACCATTTACCATACTTCATACTATCTGAAAAAATTGGGATAATTCCATTTGAACCAATAGGAACTTTTCTAGCTTTGTTTTCTAAAATTGTATAAGTGTCGACTTTTTTTTCTTTGGCTTCTAGCTTTTCCAAGTCACAAAAAGCATCTCTGAACCATCTCATGACAAGTCCACTAAAAAATGTAATTCCTTCGGCTTGACATTGATTTTCAATTACATGCGGATTTACTCTGATAGACATATCTTTTGGTGGTTTTATTTTGGCACTTATATTGACTACTTGTTGCCAAAAAGAGCCACCTAATATCGCTACCATGCCCTCTTCTACCACTCCAAGTCCTGCAGAGCCTAGTTGCACATCTCCGCCACCCATAACCACTTTGGTATTTAATGGCAATCCACACTCTTTTGAAGCTTTTTTACTTACATTTCCAATCACAGTTCCAACTTCATGCACTTTGGGAAATATATCAAATTTTAAGCCTATTTGTTCAGCCATTTTTGGTGACCAATCTCTGTTTTTGAGAGAAAAAATGCCAGTTGTTCCTGCATTACTCGGATCAGTTGCTATGACTCCACTAAGACGAGCTAAAATCCAATCCCCAATCATAGAGATTTTTGCTACTTTTTCATAAATATCAGCTCTATTATTTTTCAGCCACAAAAGTCTTGGAAGTGCACCTAATGCAAATGTCTGACCTGATATTTGATAAAATTTTTCTTCAATTCCTTTGAATTTTTCCTTTAGATATCTTACTTCTTCATAAGCTCTAGCATCAACATTTGCAACACCCCAAAGCTCATGTCCGTCTTTATCATAAAGTAAAATTCCCTCTCTCATGCTAGTCGCACTTAGTGCGAGTATGTCTTTAGGATTTATTTTTGCTTTTTTTATTGATTCTGTTACGCAACTACAAACTAATTTCCAATTTACCTCGAAATCAAAACTCATGCTATTTGGCACATTTAGCTCTTGCAAATGAGTCCACTCTTGGCTTGCGACACTGATTTGATTTCCTAAGGTATCAAATAAAACAGCTCTTACACTGCCTGTTCCTGCATCTATGGCTAATAAGTATTTCATTTTAGTTTTGCCTGTTCTAGTTCCCAGTATTCCATATCAAAGCTATCTTTTTCACTTATGCTTTGGTACCCACCTAATTTATCGGCTCTTAACACTGCTCTCATTGTATGTTTTATGATGTCATTTATCACGCTTGCTTCTTTTTCATCTTTTCCAAATGTCACAATTCCAAAGTTTTTTATAACAGCATAATTTGGAGCTGGATTTAGGCAAATCTCATCTTTTGCATACTTGTTAAAGTATCGTATATATTTACTTTTAAAATCTTCTATTGCGTTTTTTATATCATTATTTTCTAAAATCAAAGGAACTCTTTTTGTTCTGATAATATGCTCAGGTGTCAAAACTCCTCTTGTTGCAAAAGATGCTAAGTCATCACTTGCGGCATAAGATAGAGCCAAAAGAGTTTGGTTTATCTTTATACTTATATCATATCCTTTTTCATCTGAAATGAGTTTTTGCAATAATTTCACATCAAAATCTCTCTTTGGTTGTGAAAATTTAAAATCCAATGAAGCAGATTTTGATAAAAAATCTTCTGCTTTGCTTACTGCTTTTATCATCGCATTATATGATTTTTTAGCATCATTATCAAAAGTAAAAATTCCGTGATTATGCAAGATAATTCCCTCACACTTGCTCCAGTCAAAAGCCCTACTCTTTTCATAAATATCTTTAGCGAGTAAAAACCCAGGCATTATATAAGGAAGCAACAAGAAGTTTGGAAATATATCTTTTATAAGCTTTTCACCATTTTTTGAATTTGATATAGAAACAATTGCATCTGCGTGAGTGTGGTCAACATATTTAAAAGGAATCAAAGCATGTAAAATAGCTTCAACCGAAGGATTTGGAGCCATTTTATCAATCATAGCATTTTTTTGTGATGCAACCATATCCGAATCACTAAGCTTGTCTAGCTTTGCCATTTTCAAAAGTGCATCTAGTTTTACAGGCGAAAACCCCTCTTTTTTTATGCTCACCAAATCCCAACCACTACCTTTTACGAAGAGTATATCTTCTGCATTTACTTTTGATTTGACTGATGTATTTCCACCACCGTGCAACACAAGTTCATCGTTTGAGCCAAGTAAATTTGATGTATAAACTCTTAAGCCCAAATCATCTTTGATGTGTTTGGAGTTCTCGTCACTCCACAGGTTTTTCATCCTAAAACTTCTAGCTCATTTGAATATTTTTTATCGCAATATGGCTCATAACTGCTTTTATATATCTTATAATGTGCTGAGGCTTTATGTCCATCAAGTGCCTTTTCACTAGCCCAAGTTTCAACTGCCATAAATTTTTTGATATTTTCTTTATACTGAAATATTTCATAAAAAAAACATCCTTCTTCAGCTTGACTTGGCTCTACCATAGCACTTAGTAACTCTTTCATTTTGTTTTCACAACCCTCTTTTGCTATAAATGTAACTCTTTTTGTTATTTCCATCTCATTAACTCCAAAAAATTTCTTATATTTTAGCATACTTGAACAGTTAAAATGATAAAATACAACAAAGGATTTTTATGCTTAGTCTTGATACTGTTTTACTCTTTATAACCGCCTCAACCCTCTTGGCTTTGGTTCCTGGACCTGATAATATCTTTGTTTTGACTCAATCCATGAGCAAGGGTGCAAAACCAGGTATTTTTGTCACTTTAGGACTTTGCACTGGGTTGATAGTTCATACAACTGCTGTGGCTCTAGGAGTTGCGGCTATATTTCAAACTTCTCAATTAGCATTTAATATCTTAAAATACATAGGTGCTGCGTATTTACTTTATCTTGCTTATCTATCATTTAAAAGTTCATCAACTCACCATTTAAAAGCAAACCAAAAAGAGTTGAGCTATCTAAAATTATACCAAAGAGGTATTTTTATGAATGTTACGAACCCAAAGGTTTCTATATTTTTTCTAGCTTTTTTACCACAATTTACAAATCCTCAAAGCGGTCATGTTACCTTGCAAATTTTTATGCTAGGTTTTATATTTATACTTTGTGCTTTGGTAGTTTTTAGCTCTATCAGCCTTTTGGCTGCAAGAATTGGTTCATGGTTTAACAAAACCAAAAATGGTGAAAAGATACTAAACAGAGTTGCAGGTAGTGTTTTTGGACTACTAGCATTAAAATTAGCTTTTACACACAGATAACATGATAAAAAGAGCTTTGCCAATTATAGTAGTTATCCTATCTATAACAATAGGAACATTTTTCATAGAGGTAATACTCCAAAAACTTTTTGGATAAAGTATCATACATATATTATATGCAACTGCTACAATTATAAATAGATAATTTTTTAGAAAACCTCCAAAAAGGAGTAATCAAATGTATAAAATTGGACTTTTTATACCCTGCTTCATGAACGAATTATACCCCAAAGCATCTATGGATACACTCAAGATTTTAGAGAGCTTTGGACTTGAAGTTGAGTATCCTATGGAGCAGACTTGTTGTGGTCAACCTCAAGCAAATACTGGCTGTGCTAAAGAAACCTCTATTTTGGCAAAAAGATTTTTAGAAATATTTAAAAAATACGATTACATAGTCGCACCTAGTGGTAGTTGTGTCAGCATGGTAAGATATAACTATAAGCAGTTTTTAGAAGGCTTAGATGGATTTGAGCACATACAAAAAAATACTTATGAATTGATAGAATTTATCCATGACATAGTAAAACCAGAAAAATTAAATGTTAGCTTTCCTCACAAGGTTGGGATTCATAACTCTTGTCATGGGCATAGAGAATTAGGACTTGCGAGTATGAGCGAAAAAAATGTAGAGCCTTTTTCAAAAATCAAAGATATCTTGGATATGGTTGATGGCATAACTTTTAGCAAACTAGAAAGAAATGATGAATGCTGTGGTTTTGGTGGAACATTTGCGATTACTGAAGAAGCGATGAGTATCGCTATGGGAAAAGCTCGCATACAAGACCATATAGATGCGGGAAGCGAATATATCACTGGAGTTGATATGTCTTGTCTTATGCACATGCAAGGCTTGATTGATCGAGAAAAACTACCTATAAAAACAATTTATATCGCACAAATCTTATCAAAGGGGTTGAAATGAGCAATATAGGACACCCTGAAGCTGCAAGTAAATTTGCAAGTGATATAAAGAGAATGAAATGGCATGACAAAGCCCTTTGGTTTGTACGAAAAAAGCGAGATTTACAAAGCCATAGCGTAAAAGAGTGGGAAGAGTTAAGAAAAATTGCTGATAAGATAAAAACTCATACTCTATCTCGTCTTGATTTTTACCTAAGAGAATTTGAAAAAAATGCAAAAGCAAATAATATTGAAGTTCACTGGGCAAAAGATGCCAACGAGCATAATAAAATCGTATTAGATATTTTACAAAAACAAGGAGCTAAAAAACTAGTAAAAAGCAAATCTATGTTAACTGAAGAGTGTCAGCTAAATCCTTTTTTAGAAAAAAATGGCATAGAAGTAGTTGACACAGATTTGGGTGAACGAATAGTTCAGCTAAGGCATGAGCCTCCCTCACATATAGTTTTACCTGCAATTCATCTTAAAAAAGAGGATGTGGGGACAACTTTTGAAGAGTTTTTACATACTCAAAAAGGAAATAGCGACCCTACTTATCTCACGCACGCCGCAAGGAAACATTTAAGAGAAAAATTTTTAGCTAGCGATGCTAGTTTAACTGGAGTAAATTTTGCCATAAGCCAAACTGGTGGAATAGTAGTTTGCACAAATGAGGGTAATGCTGATTTGGGAGCAAGTTTGCCAAAACTTCATATAGCTTGCATGGGAATTGAAAAAATCATCCCAAAACTTGAAGATTTAGCAATTTTTACAAGACTTTTAGCAAGAAGTGCAACGGGACAGCCAATCACTACTTATACTTCACATTATCACTCACCTCAAAGAGATGGAGAGATGCATATCGTCATAGTCGATAACGGTAGAAGCAAAATACTAGCAAATGATAAATACATCAAATCTTTGCAATGTATCAGGTGCGGAGCTTGTATAAATACTTGCCCAATTTATCGCCGAAGTGGCGGATATAGTTATGGATATATCATTCCTGGACCGATAGGCTCAACTCTTGGAGCTAGTCATGATATAGAGAAAAATTACACGCTTCCATTTGCTTGCAGTCTTTGTGCATCTTGCACAAATATTTGTCCCGTAAAAGTTGATTTACACGAGCAATTATATCTTCACAGACAAGATGTAGTCGATGCAGGATTACTGGATAAAACTAAATATAAAGCCCTTAAAATTGCAACTTGGATTATGAAGTACCCACTTATAATGGACATAAGTGGGAAAATAGCTAGAAAGATTGTCCCTTTGTTACCGCGAAGTATCGTATATTCAAAATACAATATTTGGGGCAAAAATAGAGAGCTGCCAAAGTTTCCTAAAAATAGTTTCAAAGAGTTATATAAAGCGAGAAAAAAATGAATTCAAGAGATATAATATTAGACAATATAAAAAAAGCAAATCTATCTCAAATACCAATGCCATCAAACAAGATTGCACACACCATTTTTGAAGATAAAAACAAACAGTTTGAAACTACTTTACAATCAGTAGGCGGTTTAGCAAGTTGGCTTAGCAATGATGAGAGTATCGAGTAAGAAGTTTTTTATACAAGAAAATTATGAGAATTTAGGATTGATATCTACAAACCTAAACTTAGCAATTGACCACATTGTCACAAATACCATAGATGACCCACATGCTCTAAAAGAGATAGATTTAGCTGTCATAAAAGGTAAATTTGCAGTAGCAGAAAATGGAGCTGTCTGGATTAAAGAAGAAGACAACTTAAATCGTGCTATTTATTTTATAGCAAAAAAACTTCTTATAGTTGTCAAAAAAGGTGCTATTGTGAACTCAATGCATGAAGCATATGAAAAAATCAAATTCAAAAAAAGTGGATTTGGAACTTTTATAAGCGGACCTTCCAAAACAGCCGATATAGAACAAGCACTAGTTATCGGAGCTCATGGTGCGATGGAATGTAGAGTTTTGTTTATCTAAGTAATATGCGTAAAATATGATAGAACTCAAAAAAATCTCTCTTAATAATCCTTTTCAAAAGCTAATACAACCTTAGGATATGGGAGTATTTCAAGACTAAAATTTACAAAATTTTTATCAATTCTTGGGGTCTGGACTAAATAGTACTGGCTCCAAGGATTTGAAGCAGGAATGATACTTAAAATTTGAGCATCTCTTGGAATTTCTTTTACAGTTGTAAATTTATCAGAATTACCAATATCAAATATAACATCTTTTATAGTTATTTTTTTGTGTTTATTTTGTGCATTCATACTCACATTGTGAATTCCAACAACAAATTGTTCAAGTTTTTTATCTACAAACTTTTTATTGTCAATAGAATTCAAATATGTGATAGTAACAAAAATTTCTGGTTTACCTACTTTTGGAAAACTCACTTTTTTTGTATTTGCAACACCTTGTTCAGTTGTTTTTTTATTGCTCATATATAAATTGTCATGCTTATACGAACAACCTCCTAAAAACAAGACCAAAACTAATAAAAGATTTTTCACAAGGTAACTCCATGTATTGTATTGCGAAATTATAAACTCTTTTTCCAAACAAACTCATTAAAAACTAATCATATTTTAGATATAATCCCGATAACTTACCAAAATGGATTTAATAATGAAAAATTTAGCAGTAGCTTTTAGTGGACCTTCAAATAGTGGCAAGACATCTCTAATCGTTAAAATATCGCAGCAGTTACGAGATAAATATCAAATAGCCATAGTAAAACACGACCCAGGTGATAAAGCAACTTTTGATCAAAAAGGCAAAGATAGCTGGAAATTTGAACAAACTGGCGCAGAAGTTTTAGTAGCAAGTCCTACAAGAACGACTTTCTTTTCACAAAAAAGAAAAGACTTAGATGAGATTATCAGGGTTTTTGGCGAATTTGATTTGCTTTTGGTTGAAGGATTAAAAACACTTCCACTTCCAAGGCTCTCTATATTTAGAGATAAGATAGATGAGAGTTATTTTAGTTGTTCAAATGCAATCGCTGTTGATGATAGCATTGATTTATCTAAATATGATATCCCAAAAAATATAGAGATACTTAATTTAAACAATACAGATGATATCTTAAAATGGGTATTAAAAAATGCTAAAAAAGTAAGATAAAGGGTACTCATGAAAGAAATCTTTGAAGCGATAAAGAGATCAGCCATAAAAATAAAATGGCTAATAGAAAATGAAGATACAGGATACTCTAAAAATATAAATTCTACAGGTGATACACAACTGAAAATTGATATCAAAAGTGATTTAGTTATCGAAGAAGAATTTAGGAAGATAAGCAGTGTCAAAGAGATAATCAGCGAAGAAAAAGAGAAAAAAACTGCCATAAATGAAAATGGAAGATATTTTGTAGGATATGACCCACTTGATGGTTCAAGTTTGCTTGATGTAGATTTAAGTGTTGGCTCAATTTTTGGCATATACGAAAATGGTTACAGTGGTACAGACTTAAAAGCAGTAGTTTATGTTGTATATGGTCCGAGACTTGAATTAGTGATAGCACATGAAGATGTAAAGCTTTATAAATTTACTGAAAAAGGTGAATTCATTTTTAATCAAGTCATAAAATTAAAAGAAAAAGGGTATCTAAATGCTCCTGGTTCAACTCAGGGTTGCTGGTCAAAAAAACATAAGCAAATGATTGATGATATCTTTGCTAGTGGATACAGACTAAGATATTCAGGTGGAATGGTTCCAGATTTGCACCAAATACTTTTAAAAGGTGGCGGGCTGTTTTCGTATCCTAGCACAACTGATAGACCAAAAGGAAAACTAAGGATGATTTTTGAAGTATTTCCTTTTGCATTTGTCTTCGAAAAAGCTGGCGGAGCGGCAATAGATGGGAAAAAGAGACTTTTAGATTTATCACCAACTCACCCTCATGACACGACACCTTGTTTTTTCGGTTCAAATGAAGAGATAAAATTAGTTATAAAATACAATGAATAGCGATATAAATACATATAAAGAAGACTTATTAAGTGCTTCTGAAAAATTAAAAGAGTGCCAAAAAGAAAATAAAACAAATAGTTGTTTTGATTGTGAAAAATTATTTGATTGTGAAATTAGAAAAAAATATATAAATGCCGTTTACAATAGCATGTCTAAAGGACAAAGCGGTGGATTTGAATTTTAAAGGAAAAAATGATTATGTCTAAAAAAGCTTATATTACTACCCCAATTTATTATGTTAATGATGTTCCTCACATCGGTCATGCATATACAACTATAATAGCAGATACTATGGCTAGATACTACAGGTTAAAAGGATTTGATACCTTTTTTCTAACAGGTACTGATGAGCATGGTCAAAAGATAGAAGAGGCAGCAAAATCAAGAGGCAGAACTCCTCAAGATTATGCAAATGAGGTTAGTGGAAAATTTAGAACTCTATGGGATCAGTTTGATATTAGTTACGATAAATTTATAAGAACAACAGATAGTGAACATAAAATTGGAGTCCAAAAAGCTTTTAAAACTATGTTTGATAGTGGTGATATTTACAAAGGCGAATACGAGGGACATTACTGTGTTAGTTGCGAAACTTTTTTTACTGATACCCAGCTTATAGATGAAAACCTTTGTCCAGATTGTGGAAAAGAGACTAGAATAGTAAAAGAAGAGAGTTACTTTTTTAAATTATCAAATTATCAAGAAAAACTCTTAAAATGGTATGAAGATGATGAAAAATGTGTTTTGCCAAAAGGTAAAAAAAGCGAAGTTATAAGTTTTGTCAAACAAGGTTTGAGAGATTTATCTATTACTAGAACTAGTTTTGATTGGGGTGTCAAACTACCAAAAGAGTTGAATGACAATAAGCATGTCATGTATGTATGGCTTGATGCACTTTTGAACTATATAACAGCTCTAGGGTATGGAAATGATGAAAAAAATATGTCTTACTGGCCTGCAACTGTGCAACTTGTTGGCAAAGATATTCTTCGATTTCATGCTATCTATTGGCCGGCATTTCTTATGAGTTTAAATCTTCCATTGCCAAAACATGTAGCAGCTCATGGTTGGTGGACGAGAAATGGTGAAAAGATGAGTAAATCAAAAGGAAATGTAGTAGATCCTAAAGAAGTAGCAGATGCTTATGGACTAGAAAATTTTAGATATTTTATGCTTCGCGAAGTTCCTTTTGGGCAAGATGGGGATTTTAGCCAAAAAGCTTTGATAGATAGAATAAATTCTGATTTAAGTAATGAACTTGGAAACTTACTAAACCGTATAATTGGTATGAGTGGAAAATACAGTGATTTTAAAATAACCTCAATAAATGTTTTAGATTTTCACAAAAAAGAGTTGGTATCTGTCATGGAACACTTAAAAATGGCAGAAATTAATTTAAATGAACTTCAGACAAATAGATACTTAGAGGAATTATGGAAAGCTCTTACGATTGCAAACCAATCAATCACAGTATATGAACCTTGGGTGAAAATGAAAAACGGTGAAAATGATTTTGCATTTGCAACTGTTGCAATGGTAGCAAATATCTTAGCAAGAGTTTCTATTTTACTCCACCCTGTTATGCCAAAAACTACAACAAAAATTGCGAAAGCTTTTAATTTTGAAATTTCAAATAAATCTTATATTGACTATATAAAGAGTGAAAATTTACTAAAAGATTTCGTAATAGAAAAAGTTCCTCCGCTATTTCAAAAAATTGAAGCTGAACTTTTAACCTCACCAGCTCCAAGTGTTGAGACAAAAACAGAAGTAAAAATTAAAGAACAAGACTCTTTGATAAGCATTGACCAGTTTTTTGAAACAAAGTTAAAAATTGCAACTGTTCTTGAAGCTGTCGAAGTTCCAAAGAGCAAAAAACTCTTAAAACTTCAAATTGATATAGGTGAAGAAAAACCAAGACAAATTATTGCAGGAATAAAAGAGTATTATGATGCACAAGATTTAGTTGGCACTCAAATATGTGTCGTAGCAAACCTAAAACCAGCAAAAATCATGGGACTTAGAAGTGAAGGAATGCTTCTAGCTGCAAAAGATGAAAATGGACTTGCTTTAATAAGACCAGAAACTAAAAAACAAAGTGGCTCAAGCGTTGGATGAGAATTGAAAACCTGCTCCAAATAACAGATGGGTTATTGCAAAATATACCTTGCGTTTTGCAAATTGAATCTATAAAAATTGACCCTCTAAAGATAAATAGAGGTGATCTTTTTATAGATGTCAATAATTCGTTACAAAATCAAGCACTTGCTTATGAAAATGGTGCGTATGCTATTATTTCTGAAAATATTTCGCAAATTATAGACAATGAAATTGCTTGGATAGAAGTAGATTCTCTCAGACTTGCAGTTGTGAAATTATCACGATATGAGTTCAGCAAAAAAAATGGAAAAATTCTCTACTTAGACGATGTTGAGCAAGAGATTCTTCAAAGTATCGTAAAACATAATGAATTTATAAAACTTTCATCAAATGCGTACCATACGCTAATAGCAATACGACAATCTGGTGAAAACAGTAAATTTACTTGCAGTAATGAAAGACTAGCATATAGCATAGATCCACAAAGCAAAACCCTCAAAGAAGCTTTTAATATAAATATTTTTGCTTCTAACAGTCCATTTTATTCTTCGTTTGCATATAATGAAATTTTTTATCACAATTTAAAAATACCAAGTATTTTTATCAAAAAAGCATGTAGTGTTATATCTTATTTGTTAAGCAATAAAATACACTTTGACGCTAGCAATATACACCTTGAAAAACATTTTTCTTCTAAATTTGTAGATTTTAAACTACAAAAAAAAGAGTTTGGGCAAAGCTCTAAAGTTATTATTTTTGAGCAAGATATGGACTTAATAATAAAAGAGATGATATATTTACAAAAATTTACAAATGAACTTTTAATTTGCATACCAAAAAAATATTCTAAATATATGCGCATAAAAGAGTTTATCTCTTTTAGTAATGAGCTAGAATTATTAAACATACTAAAGCAAAATTTTAGATATGTATTAGTTTTAGGTGAAAAATTAATTTATAAAAATCTTTTTTTACCAAAAACTTCAAACCAGAAAAGCTTTTTTTAATGCTCCTTTTGCAAAATGATTTAAATTTTAGTTTAGATACAATTCTACTTGAAAATATTTTGATCTCTTTAAGTGACAAAGATGTTGAATTACTTATAATAGACAACGATGAAATGCAAGAATTAAATCTTACTCAAAGAAATATCAACAAAAGCACAGATGTACTTAGCTTTCCTCTTGTGGAATGTGATTTTACACCGCTAGGAAGTATCGTGATAAACAAGGATATTGCCACAAGCGTAGCAAACGAATTAGGACACAATGCAACACAAGAGATTGCACTTTTATTTATACACGGATTACTCCATCTTTTAGGATATGACCACGAAAAAGATAATGCTGAAATGAGAGAGAAAGAAAAAGAGTTAATAAAAAAATTTGACTTACCAAAAAGTTTGATAATCAGGAGTGAGAGCTGATGGACTATCTTATATTTATTGTATCTATGACTGCCTTAGTATTTGGTGCAAATTATATAATCGTAGAATCAGAGAAAATTGCTCTTCATTTTGATATATCACCATTTATCATTGGTGCTACTTTGATAGCATTAGGCACAAGTTTGCCAGAAATGGCTACTTCTATAACTGCTAGTTTTTACGGTAAAACGGATATAGCTGTAGCAAATGTCGTTGGAAGCGTTATTTTTAATATTTCTCTTGTTCTTGGTGTTATTTTTTTATTGGCAAAAAATATAAAACCTGTTCGCGATATATTTAAGCAAGACAGTGCTTGGATAATCATTCCTCCTCTTTTATTTCTACTAGTTTCATATGATGGTGTTATTAGTAGGTTTGATGGATTTATTTTTATATTACTCATGGTAGCTTATCTTCTTTTTTTAGCACAAGATTCTAAAACAATCGAATCTGAAATTGACGAGGAAATTCTAAAAGAAAAATTTTCTTGGAGCAAAACATCTTTTTTGCTTCTTATTGGTTTTATTTTTGTTATAGTTGGTTCTAATTTTACCATACAAAGTGCATCAAATATTGCTAGCAGTCTTGGCGTTAGTCAATGGATTATAGGACTTATTTTGATAGCTTTTGGAACTAGTTTACCTGAACTAACTGTCAGTATAATAGCGGTCAAAAAAGGAAATGTTGATATGGCAATAGGCAATATAATAGGAAGCAATGTTGCTAATTTTGCTGTAGTTCTTGGTGCAGCTGCGCTTGTAAATCCACTGCATGTTGATTTACTCAAAAATGCTTTTGACATTTTGACTTTATTTGCAATTTCAATCATACTCATATATATTAGTGCAACAAAGATGTATAACAAGTCAGCTGGAATTATATTACTAAGCATATTAACACTTTTTATAACTCATTCTATTGGTTAGACACCTATTTATAATTTTTAATATATTTTAATTCTACCAATTTATCATAAATTTTTGAAATTATTTTTCCTGCAGCTGAACCACCATGACCTCCGTGTTCTACTATCGCAGTTACTACATATTGCGGGTTTTTATATGGTCCATAAGCTGTAAGCCAAGCTTGCGATCTTTTAAAATACTCCAATTCATACTCTTTCATTCGCTTCTTTTCGCTTTGAGGAATACCAACAACTTGTGCAGTACCAGTTTTTGCCGCCAAAGGAACCTTTGTTTTTATATAGTATTTTGCAGTTCCATGAGCTACATGAACAACTTCATACATTGCTTTTCTTATAGTTTTCAAAAATTTATTATCAGCCTTATTAAATATACTTTTATCTTTGCCATAATTTGCTTTTAAATTACCTACTTTATCTATAAAATGTGGTGTAACTCCATATCCTGTCGCAATCATAGCAGTATATCTAGCTATTTGCATGGGAGTAACCAAGAAAAAGCCTTGTCCTATAGAAGTAATCAGAGTTTCTCCTTGATACCAAGGTTTATTATATTTTTGCATTTTCCATTTTCTCCCGGGCACTATTCCTATAAACTCATTTGGCAAGTCAATTCCAGTCTGCTTTCCAAAGCCCAATCTTCGTAAAACTGGGGTTATCCTATCAATTCCAACTTTTAAACTACCGTCATAAAAATAAACATCACAACTCTCTCTTATAGCTTTAGTCATATCTACTATACCGTGTCCTCCTTTTTTCCAACCTCTAAATTTTCTTCCACCAAGTTCAATATATCCTTTATCAAAAAACTTAGTACGAGGTGTGATTAAGCCTGATTCTAAAAATGCCAAAGCTACTCCCATTTTTATAGTTGAACCAGGGGGATACAATCCATTAATTAGCTTATTGGTAAAAGGATGATTAAAATCAGTCGATAGCTTTAACCACTTCTTTTCACTAATTCCTGATACAAAATTGTTCAAATCATACTCAGGATAACTTCCTGCAGCCAAAATATTGCCATTTCTTGCATTCATAACTATCAAGGCTCCACTTTTTCCTTTGAAAAGTTTAGAGATATATTTTTGAATTCTAACATCTAGTGTCAAGGTTATATTTTGACTTTTTGGTAATTTTTTACTTAAAACTTTTATCTCTTTATTAAAAGCGGTTACTTCGGTTTTCTTTTTACCTTCAGTTCCTTCAAGAACTTTATTGTAATATTTTTCTTCTATGCCAGCCTTACCTGTATATTCAGTAATTCTTGCAATGTTATCTTCTTCCATGTCCTTTAAATTTGATTTTCCCACATAGCCTATAATATGAGAAGCCAAATCATTATAAGGGTAATATCTTTTTGAAGAAAGCTTAATTTGAAGATTTTTATGCAAAGATATCTTTGCAAAATTTTTTATGATATCACCATAAGATATAAAATCGATAATTTTTACATACTTATGTGAATATGGTGAATCTTTTTTAAGATACTTTTTCTTTAGCTTCAACAAATCTATTTTTGGCATAATTAATTTTAGAAATTTTAACTCAATATTGAGTTTTTTCACATTTTTGTGTGAACTCAATCCTGGTGCTACACCAATGGAAAACCCAATTTTATTCACAGATAACGGTTTACCATTAATATCCATGATAGAACCTCTTAATGGTGCTAGTTCTTCGTTTTTAATCGCGTTTTGTTTTGCTAGTTCTTCATAATAAGCATTTGATTTTATACTGATATAATAAATTCTCACTAACAAAGATGCCCACACAAGCATAAAGATGCTTAATGCTATTTTTATTTTCATGTTCTTACCCTAAAAAATATAATACTTACAATGAAATCAAAAGCAATATAATAAAAATATTCCATAGTGAAGCTAGGAAATTCCAAGTTCAATACATAAGCAAAAAATGAATTTAAGAAAAAATGTCCTAAATAAGCTACACAAATGTATATAAATAAAATACAATTTTTGCATTTAAATGAGTCAATTATCTTTTGATTAAAAAAATTATAAAAAATTATAAAAAGTAAAAAATAGGAGAAAAGAAAAAAACCTTTATTTA